>DASQHK010000435.1:0-4085 GCA_035632135.1 Bryobacterales bacterium | reverse complement strand
CTCCACTCGTCCTGCCAGGTGGGGAACACCCCTGCCGGAAGCTCTGTGACCGCCCAGCCGGTGGACACCACCACGAATACTTCGCCCGTCACCCTGACCTTCTCCACCGTGACCCAGGCGGGCAACACAACCCTCACCACCAGCGCCTCTGGCCCGCCGCTCCCCTCGGGCTTCGGGCTGGGATCGCCGCCTACCTACTACCAACTGGCAACGACTGCTACCTATTCCGGCCCCATACAGATTTGCATCAACTACAGCGGGGTCAGCTTCTATGACCCAAGCCAGCTTTCCATCTGGCACTACGACAGTAACACCGCCACCTGGACACAGCTCGCGACCACGATCAACACCGTAACCATGACGGTTTGCGCCACCACGCCTTCGTTGTCACCCTTCGCCGTCCTCCAGCCACTGGACACCACGCCTCCGGTCATCACCCCAAATGTCACCGGCACGCTCGGCAACAACGGCTGGTATGTCAGCAGCGTGACCGTAAGCTGGAGCGTCGCCGATCCCGAGTCCGGCATCGCCTCGTCCACTGGCTGCGGACCAACACCAACAACGCTCTCAACCAACACGCCCGGCACGACCCTCGCCTGCTCAGCCATCAACGGCGCCGGCCTCTCCAGCTCAGTCTCGGTCACCATCAAGATCGATCAATCGCTTCCCAATCCGCCCTCGGCCGCCCTGACCCCGCCGGCCAACGGCGCAGGCTGGAACAACAGCAGCACCACTGTCAGCTTTATGGCAACCGGGGACGTGGGCCCCAGCGGCGTGGCAAGCTGCACCGCTCCCATCAGCGTGAGCGCCGAGACGGCTGGAACGCTCGAAAGCGGCCTTTGCACCAGTGTCGCCGGCAATACGAGCGCAGCGACGCTCGTGACCGTGAAGATCGATGAGACCGTGCCGGTCGTCTCCAACGTCCTGGCGAACCCGGACCCCGTCGCCCTCAACACGGGCGCCACACTGACCGCCACGGTCACCGATCCAGGCAGCGTTGTCAGCGGTGTCGCCTCAGCGCAATACAACATCAACGGCGGCCCTTCCAGCCCCATGAGTGGATCGTTCAATCAGCCCAGCGTGAACGTCACCGCGGCTGTCCCGGCGTTCACGGCGACAGGGGTCTATAACGTCTGCGTCAGCGGCACAGATGTCGCCGGCAATCCAAGTGCCGCCTCCTGCATCCCGCTTCCCGTCTACGATCCTACCGGCGGTTTTGCCACCGGCGGCGGCAGCATCAGCTCGCCGGCGGGAGCCGACCTGGCCAATCCAAGCGCCAGCGGCCAAGCCACTTTCGGGTTTGTCTCCAAGTATCTGCCGGGCGCCAACACGCCGTCCGGCAATCTGGAGTTTCACTTCACGGCGGGCAACTTGCACTTCAAGAGCACTGGCATGGACTGGCTGGTGGTGACCGGCGAGCCGCGCGCGCAATTCCACGGTACCGGAACCATCAACGGCGGCACGGTTTGCCAGTTCCAGGTCGATGCCTGGAACAACTCGTTCCAGCCCGGAAACCTGGATGCGTTCGGGATCAAGATCTACTCTTGCGACAATGGCCAAGACCGCTACAGCGTGCCGGCTACGCCTCTAACGAACGGAAGCATCATCATTCATAAGCAGTAGCCGGCGGCGGTCCGATCTCGGCGGGCCAAACGGCTTCCAGCGGCTGCGATTTTGGAAAGCGGTTTTTCCGCACTGTCTGATACGGCCCTTTCAGCAGCCTCACCGATCCATTCACCGTCCGAATGCGAAAACTGCTGCGCCCGTCTCCCAATCGCCCCGTCAGCCGATGGTTCCCGAACCTCCTGTTCACCTGCAGCGGAAACTCCGTGCTGATCCGGCCATTCACCGTGTGCGCCTCGAACTCGGCGCTTGCATCGCCGGGCAGATAGAGCGTCACCGAGCCATTCGTCGTGCTGAAGGCGTGCCGCCCTTCTGCCACTCTGCTGTAGCCCGCCTCGATCCGCCCGTTCACCGTCGTCGCTTCCACCACTCCGCTCACGTTCTCAATCCGTACACTCCCGTTCACCGTTTCCGCCCGCGCTCTCCCCCCGCTCCCGCGCACCTCAATCCCGCCGTTCACGTTCCGCAGATCCAACCGCGCCTCGCGCGGCGCCCGGACGCGGTAGTCCACCTTCGTCATCCCTCCGAAGAAAAAACTCCGATGCGGCGCATGCGTCTCCACATCCACCGAATCGCCTTCTCCGCGGATGTCCACCTGAACCTCGTCGAGCAGGCGCCGGCTGCTCGCCTCTTTCTCCGCCTCAATCTCCACCTGGTTCTGGTCCCACGCCTCCACCCGCACGGCTCCGTTCACGTTTCGCAGCCGAAAGCTGCCCGTCGGGTCGAGCGCGATCTTCTTATCCACGCGCTCGTGCACCGGCAGGTCCAAATCCTCCATCACGCAGCCCGAAAGCAGCAAGGTTCCCAGCGACAGAGCGAACCACGCGAGTGAGCGCATGTACGTTCCTCCTGTTCGGTTCCCTTCTCTCTACGACAGCAACACGTCGCAGGTTCCAAGTGGAACCGGCCTCACGCCGGCCCCACAACACCGCCGAGCAACCTGCCCGAGGCCCCATACTCCGTATTCCACTTAGGACGTATGGCTAAGACCCTTTGCCGCAACACCTTCCATACCCCCCTTGACAACCACCACGCTTCGGAAGACAATGTCCATAGGCGAATAAAAAGCGAAAGTAAGCCCATGAAATCCCCGCTCCTCCAGGCGGACCTTCTGTCCGCGCTCAGCCCCCGTTTCGGCTCTGCCGCCGCTGCGCCGGAGGCGCGATGGCCGCCACGCCAGTGGCTCCTCACCGGCATTCCCACCGTCGATTCCCTCACCGGCGGCCTGCCCCGCGGCGCCATCACCGAAATTTGCGGCGGACCTTCCTCCGGCCGCACCAGCTTGCTCGTCTCCGTACTCGCTCAAGCCACCGCGCGCCGCGAAGTCTGCGCCCTGCTCGACTCCACCGACGCCTTCGACCCCGCCTCCGCCGCGCAAGCCGGCGTCGATCTGGAGTCCCTCCTCTGGGTCCGCTGCGCCGGCCGCGCCGATCATGCCCTCACCGCCGCCGACTGGCTCCTCCAGGGCGGCGGTTTCGGCGTGGTCGCTTTCGATCTCGCCGGCGTCCCTCCCGCCACCACCCGCCGCATCTCTCTGGCCTCCTGGTTCCGCCTCCGCCGCGCCATCGAGCACACCCCCACAATCCTGCTCGTCCTGGCGCAAGAGCCGCAGGCAAAATCCTGCTCCTCGTTGATCCTCGAAGCCCGCAGCGAAAAAATCGCCTGGACGGGCTCGCCCAGCATCACGTGGGGCCATCTTCTGCGCGGCACCTCTCACCACCTCGAACGCCGCAAGCCTCTCCGCTCCGCCTCCGCCGCGTTCCACGTCTGTCTCTGGGAGCAGGCTCACAGCGCTGGATGACGCCGCCATGTTCGCCTGCCTCTATGCCCCCGCTCTTCCCGCCGCGAGCGCCGCCCTGCTGGTGAATTGCGCTTGCGGCTTTTCCCCGCGCGTGGAAGAAACAGACCCTCAAACCGTTACCCTCGACATTGCCGGCCTCGACCGCCTCCTCGGCCCTCCTCTAAGTATTGCGAATGCCATTGCCCGCCGCCTCGACAAACTAGACATCACCAATATCCATTTCGCCATCGCCTCTAACCCTGACGCCGCTCTCCACGCCGCTCGCGGCCTCCCCGGCATCACCCTCATCCCTCCCGGCGAAGAAGCCCGCGTCTTGGCCGGCCTCCCTCTCTCGCTCCTCTCCGCGCCTCCCGATCTCGCCGAAACCCTCCGCGTCTGGGGCCTGCGCACCTTCGGTGACCTCGCCGCGCTTCCCGAAGCCGGCCTCGCTGAGCGCCTCGGCTCCGAAGGCCTTCGCCTCCAGCAACTCGCCCGCGGTTCCTTCCAACGACCCCTGGTTCCCTCTATCCCGCCCGACACTTTCGGAGCCTCCCTCGAGCTTGATCACCCCGTCGCCCAGCTCGAGCCGCTCCTGTTTCTCCTCGCGCGGCTGCTCGAAGACCTCCTCACCCAGCTTCACTCCCACGGTCTCGCCGCCAACGAAATCCGCCTCCGTCTCCAG
>DASQHK010000434.1:0-6988 GCA_035632135.1 Bryobacterales bacterium | reverse complement strand
CCCACCCGAGCAGATTCCTCATCGCGACCGCCCCAGTTGATAGACGCCGCCGTCCACCAGGATGGCCTCGCCGGTCAGCGCCGTGGCGTCGGCGGCCAGGAACAGCGCTGTCTGCGCCACCTCCTCGACCGTGGCGAGGCGGCCGATCGGCGTCACCTTCGCACCTTGCTCGAACGACTCCGGCGGCCAGTTGGCGAAGCGCGTATGTATCAGCCCGGGGCATACGGCGTTGACGCGGATCGCGGGCGCCAGCGCCCGCGCCAGGGACTTGGTGATCGAGACCATGGCCGCCTTCGACGCGGCGTAGACGATCGAGCTGCCCGCAGCGTGAAAGGCCGCCGACGAGGCGATGTTCACGATGGATGCTCCCGGCTGCCGCTGAAGCAGCGGCCGCGCCGCCCGCACGCAGTAAAACGCCCCGCGCAGGTTCGTGTCGAGCGTACGGTCCCAGATCTCGTCGGTCAGCTCTTCGAGGTTTGCGTGCGGCACCCGCGTGCTCCACCCGGCGTTGTTCACGAGAATGTCCAAGCGTCCCCAGCGCTCGGCCGCTTGCGCGATCATGGTCTTGACTTCGGGCTCGCGGCTCACATCGGCCCGCCACGCACAGGCTGTGCCGCCCGCTTCCGCAATCTCGCGGGCCGCCGCTTCGGCCTCCTGCTGGGAGCGGCTGTAGTTGACCACCACCTTCGCTCCCTCGCGCGCAAACAGCAGCGCGATGGCCCGCCCGATGCCGGTGCCCGCTCCCGTCACCACCGCCACTCGATCCTGCAATCGCATCGGACTCAGTGTAGCAATCACGCCGCGCTCGCGATCCCCTCCACAACTTCGTAAAAAATCCGCAGGCCCTTCTCGTACGGCGCCACCGGCATGCGCTCGGCGTCGGAGTGCATGGACAGGACCTCCTCGGCCGAAAGCACCACGGGAAAGAAGCCGTAGACCTGGCGGTCGGGCCGGCGGAACCAGTTGCCGTCGGTGCCGAACGGCGTCAGGTAGGGCGTCACCACCGCCTGCGGCGCGTGCCGCTTCACGGTGGTCTCGATCAGCCGGAACAGCGCCGTGCTGGTCAAGCTGGGCGGCGCCGACGGCTGGTGGTGCACGATCTCGACCTTCAGCTTCGGCTCCGCCGCCGTTTGCCCGACCCAGCGCACAAACTCCTCCACCGGCTGGCTCGGCAGCAGGCGGCAGTCGATGGTCGCGGTGGCGAGCGACGGCACCACGTTCTCCTTCGGCGGATGGCCGACGCCGGCCTCAAACGAGGTCAGCGCGATGCTGTTGCGGCCGATGGCGCCGGCGAAGCGGTTGTTGGCCAGCGTGCCCAGCCGGGTCAGCATCTGGTCGAGCACCGGGTCGGTGCGCTGGGGAGGGGTGGCCTCCGCGATGCGCCGCAGCGCCGCCGCCATGCCGGCGATGGCGTTGGCGTCGTTAGGCGCGGGCTGCGAGCCGTGGCCGCCGGTTCCGGCGAGCGTCAGCCGCAGCCACAGCACCTGCTTCATGGCCACCGAAACGCCGTACACGTCGCCGGATTCGGTGAACAGCCGGTTGGCGGAAAAGCCGCCTTCTTCTAATACATACTCGGCTTCCACCTCCGCCGGATGCTGCTTGAGCAGCAGGCCGACGCCCAGGTCTCCGCCGACCTCCTCATCGGCGGTGGCGGCAAACACCACGTCCCGCCCGAGCGGCACGCCCCGGCGCTTGAGCAGCAGCATGGCCATCAGGTGCAGCATGCCGGTGGATTTCATATCCACCACGCCGCGTCCCCACAACCGGTTCAGACGGATTTCGGCGCCCCACGGGTCGGTCTGCCAGCGGCTGCGATCGGCCGGCACCGTGTCGGTGTGGTTCAGCAGCAGCAGCGGCCGCCGGCTTCCGTTGCCCTTGAGCCGCGCCAGCAGGTTCACCTTTCCCGGCGCGGGCGCGGCGATGCGCCTGGTGGGGATGCCCTCTTTTTCGAGGAGGCCTCCCAGAAACGCCGCCGCCTGCGTCACGTCGCCCGGCGGATTCGACGTGTTGATGCGAATGTAATCGCGCAAGTAGCCGATCGCCTCCGACGCCGTCCGCGGCCAGTCGGTCTCGGCCGCGCGCGCTCGCAATGGCGCCGCTGCTGCCGCCGTCCCCATTAACAATTGCCGTCGTGTCACGCGCTTTATTTTACTCCAGGGTTTTGCCGCGAGCGGGGGGGCCGCGATGATTCCGGCGGCCGGCTAGGAGGGCAGGCCCACGCGCCGGACCAAGTCGGCGAAACGCGCGTCCGAGCGGAGAGGGTTGAAGATGGGATCGGCCTTGAGGTAAATCAGCCACGCCGAGCGGTCGCCGTAGGCCTTGTTGAGCCACTCAAAGGCCTGGTCCTTGTTGCCCATGCCGATGTAGATGCCGGCGATCCACATGGGCTGCACATAGGTTTGCTCGGAGCGCTGCTGCAAGTCGGCGAGAATCTTTTGCGCTTCAGCGGTTTTCCCCGCCACGGCGTAGGCATGGCCCAGCGCGGCCAGCTCATTGGTGTTGCCTTCGGAAAGCTCGAGCGCTTTTTGCAGCTCGGCCATGGCGCCGCCGTACTCGCGCTTCTGCTCGTAGGCGCGCGCCAGGAACACGTGCGCCTCGACGAAGTTGGGGTCCATGGCGATCGTCTTGCGGCACTGCTCGATGGCCTCGTCGTAGCGGCCGGCATAGTAGAGCGTGGAGCCGGTGGCCAGGCTGATGACGGGCGAGAGGGGCTCGAGCTGCTGGGCCTGTTTCACCTGGGCCAGGGCCTCCTCGGTCCGGCCCATGAGCATCAGGTATTCGCCATACCAATGGCGGGCGACGGCGTAGTTGGGATTCAGCTCGAGGGAGCGCTTGAATTCGCGCTCGGCGTCCGGCCAGGCCCAATCGTGGGTCAGCTTGGCCCAGCCGAGCGAAGCGTGCGCTTCGGCCAGCGAGTCATCGATCTCGAGGGCCTTGGAGGCGGCGCTTTCCGCCCTCGGCATCACTTCCCTGGCCGGCAGGACGTTGTAGCTGGCCAGCAGACCGTAGGCGTCGGCCAGCCCGGCGTGCGCCAGCGCGTAGCGCGGGTCTTTGGCGATGGCCTGCTGGAAATAGTCGATGCTTTGCTGCATCCCCTCCAGCGTGCGCTTGTTCCACTGGTAGCGGCCCTGCATGTAGAGCTGATAGGCCTCGGGATTCTCGGTGTGCCGCCTGGTCAGGCGCTGCTTTTCTTCCCCGGTCAGCCGCAGCCGCAGCTTGTCGGAAATCACCTTGGAGATTTCCTCCTGCACGGCCAGGATATCGGCGAATTTGCGGTTGTACTGCTCGCCCCAGATCTGGCGATCGTTGCGCACGTCCACCAGCTCGGTGCTGATCGAAAGGTCGTCGCCGCGGCGCACCACCCGCCCCACCAGCACCGCCCGGACACGCAGCTCGCGCCCCACGGCCTGCGGATCGAGATCGCGGCCTTTATAGCGGAACACCGAGCTGCGCGACATCACGCCCAGGTTCGGCAGTTGGGAAAGATTATTGATGATGGCCTCGGTGATGCCGTCGCTCAGGTATTCGGCGTTGGGGTCGCGGCTGGCGTTGGCAAACGGCAGGACGGCGAGCGAGTCGACCCCTTTGTCGCGGCTGTACCAGAAAAAGGCCAGCGCCCCCAGCAGCAAAACGGCCGCCGCAGCCGCGGCCATCCACAACTTGAGGCGAATCAGGGGCGTCTTCGGAGCCGGCGCCGCTTCGGCCCGGAAGGTCTGGGAGCTGCCGGATGCCGCTCGCAGCGCGAACGCCAGGTCGCGCGCGGATTGAAACCGGTCGTGCGGATTTTTCTCCAGGCAGTGGCCGATCACGCGCTCCAGCTCGGGCGGCGCGCCCGCCGCGCCCGGCTTCTCGGAGCTGGAGATGGCCGGCGGCTCTTCCTTGAGAACGGCGGCCACCGACTCCGCCGCCGAGTTGCGTCCGAAGGCCTGCTTGCCCGTCACCATCTCATACAGCACGCAGCCCAGCGCGAAGATGTCGCCGGGCGCTTCGACCAGCTCGCCGCGCACCTGCTCGGGCGACATGTACCCGATGGTGCCCATCATCGTGCCCGGCTCGGTTTTGCCGGGGTCGGGCAGGGAGCCCGCCGTGGTGGTCTCGTCCTTGGACGAGAGGCCCGGCCGCACGCGCGCCAGGCCGAAATCCAGAATCTTCACCCGGTTGTCGGTGGTGAGAAAGATGTTGTCCGGCTTCAGGTCGCGGTGGATGATGCCTTTGGAATGGGCCGCCGAAAGCCCCTCGGCGATGGCGATGCCGGTCTCGACCGTCTTGCGCCACGGCAGAGCCGATTCTTTCAGGCGGCTGCGCAGCGTCTCGCCTTCCAGCAGCTCCATAACCACGAAGCAAACCTCGCCCTGCTTGCCGATATCATGGACCGCCAGAATGTTGGGGTGAGAAAGCGCCGCCACGGCCTTGGCTTCGCGCTCGAAACGGGCCAGCGCTTCGGGGTCTTTGGCCAGGCGCTCCGGCAAAACTTTGATCGCTACGTCGCGCTCCAGCCGGGAATCGCGGGCGCGATAGACCTCTCCCATGCCGCCCGCGCCGAGCGGCGCCAGGATCTCGTAAGGTCCGAGGCGAGTGCCGGAGTTCAGAGCCATTCGCGCTTCCCTCTGTGCACACCCGCCGCTCGCGGGCGCGTGCACCTGGGAACTGTACCAGTTTACCCCGGAGCGCGTCCGATTGGGACCTCCCTTCACAAATTGATGTGAGGTGGTAGCCTATAGCGATTATGCCCCAAGGAGAGCGAGTCATGAAGCGTGCATGGGTGTGCAGTGGCCTAATTCTGCTGATGGCGCCGTTCGCGGTATTGGCGCAAACTTCGGGCTCCGACGCGGAGACGATCCGGGAGCTGCTCGCGCGCGTCCAGCAACTCGAGAAGCGCGTGGCCGAGCTGGAAAGCCAGCGCGGCGCGCCGGCCGGCCCCGCCGCGGCCGCGCCACAAGCCGCCCCGGCCGCGCCCGCGCAGGCGGCGGCCCCTCTGACGCCGGAGCAAATGGTCCACCAGGAGCATCTCCGCGCGGAGGCCGGCTCGCAGATCCTGCCCCAGTCGCCTTTGCTTCACATGCAGGGATTCAGCGATTTCAATTTTTCCGCGACCAGCCAGCACGGCACGACGAGCGGATTCAATGAGGGCCAGTTCGTCCTGCACGTTAGCTCCGCACTCTCCTCCCGGGTCAATGTCTTTTCGGAAATCAGCCTCACGGCCCGCCGCGACGCCGGAGTCGGCTCCCCGCCAGCGCCCGGCTTCAACCCGGAAGTGGAGCGCCTGCTGATTCGTTTCGACCAGAGCGACTATTTCAAGGTTTCCTTCGGCCGCTACCACACGCCGATCAACTACTGGAACACCGCCTTCCATCATGGCCAGTGGCTGCAAACCAGCATCAGCCGGCCGGAGATGACGCAGTTCGGCGGCAACTTCATCCCCGTTCATTTCGTGGGCGGCCTGGTGGAGGGCGAGATCCCGGCCAGCGGCCTGCATTTGAACTACAACGCCGGCCTGGGCAACGGCCGCGGCTCGGTGATCAGCCGGGGCGGCGACTTCGGCGACATCAACAACAACCGCGCCTGGCTGGTGAACCTGTTCGTCAAGCCCGACCGCCTCTACGGCCTGCAGACCGGCGGCTCCGTCTATCGCGATAAAATCAGCATTCTGGGCCGCAATTTCGATGAATGGATCACCTCCGGCAACATCGTGTGGCTGAAAGAGAAGCCCGAGTTCATCGCCGAAATCGCCAACGTGAAGCATGCCGAGATCGGCCGGCCCGGCGGCTCCAACAGCCTGGCCTACTATGTGCAGGTCGGATACCGCCTGCCGTGGTTCGAGCAGCTCTGGAAGCCCTACTATCGCTGGGAGTACATTCACGTTCCGCGCGCCGACACGGTTTTTTCCGCCGTGCCGAGCCTGGCCGGGTCGGTGGTCGGCGTGCGCTACGACATCACTACCTTCGCCGCCATCAAGGCCGAGTGGCGCAACCAGCGCCGCCCGGGCCTGGAGCGCATCAACGGCGCCTTCGTGCAAACCAGCTTCACGTTCTGAGGAAAATCATGCGGCGACTCACAAGCTTTTTTGCGCGCTGGTCCCTGGCGCTGCTCCTCTGTTGTTTTTGCCTGCTCGTTCCGCCGCCGGCGACCGGCGCCGGCGACGACGTGGCAGTGGTGGTCAACCCCGGCGTGCCGGCCAGCAACCTGACCTTCGCCGAAGTGCGCAAGATTCTGCTGGGCGATCGCCAGTTTTGGAACTCGAGCCTGCGCGTGACCTTGCTAATCCGCGCCCCGGTGGCTCACGAGCGCGACATCGTGCTCAAGCAGATCTACCAGATGACCGAAGCGCAGTTCCGGCAATACTGGATTGCCAAGGTGTTCCGAGCCGAGGCTTCCAGCGGCCCCAAGATCGTTTACTCGAACGATGAAGCCACCGAGCTGGTCGCGGCCATCCCCGGGTCTGTCGCCTTCATCGAAGCCTCGCGCGTCCCCAAGGGCCTGAAGGTCCTGCGGATCGACGGCAAGCTGCCGGGCGAGCCGGGGTATCGGCTGCACTAATGAACAAGCTAAGTCGAAGGTCGGTACTGCGGTGGTCGTCGGCCATGGCGGGGGCTACGGCGGTGGCGAATTCCGCCGCTCAGGGCAAGCGCCCGGCGCCCGATCGAAAGCTGAAGGTAGTTGCGGTAGGCGGGCATTTCGATGACCCGCAGACCTGCGCCGGCGGAACCTTGACTCTCTTTGCCGATCAAGGGCACGACGTCGTGGCGCTCTCGCTGAGTGGCGGCCCGCCTCCCCCTGCCGGCGCGAACCCCGAAGAGCGCTCCGTGAAGAACCGGCTGAACGCGATGAAAATGGCCGAGATTCTCAAGATCCGTCTGGACTGTCTGAACTACGGCGGCTCAAACAGCGGCCAGTTCAGGCTCCCCATCGTTTATGGGACAGCGTCAGAAATCTCAGGGCAGCGCTACAAGGAATTCACGGAGATCCTGCTCGACAAATACAAGCCCGA
>DASQHK010000433.1:0-4524 GCA_035632135.1 Bryobacterales bacterium | reverse complement strand
TAGCTGCACAGCGGGGTGCCCGGCTGGCGGGACCTGCACGTGCCAGCTTGGTACGACCGGCACTTGCACAACGAATACCGGCACCGCGTGCACCTCGGATGCCACATGCAGCGCCATCACCGCGGGCGATACGTGCAACTTTGCCGGGGCTTGCGTGGGGCCTAACCCTAGCTGCAACATTGAGCTCCTCTTGAGCACTCTGTCGGCGAACAGCTTCGATTTTATCGTCTCGATGCCCGGCACGGGCTCGCACACGATCGCTGCAACCTGGAGTGTGGTCGATGTAGTAAATAATGGCAACAACACTCCTGTTGCCGCATGTGTGGGACCTGGCGTCCTTACGGTCACACAATACCACGTATTCAAGAACAGCGGCGCCCTCACGTTCGGGAGCCTTTAACCCTTAGACCGCGCGAGCGGGCCAGCCATTAGAGAGCAAATCTGAGCTGGCCCGCGCCCATCCAAAAAAGAGGTAAACTAACAGCAATGAGATTTTTAGTACTTAGTGTGTCTTTATTTCTAGTCGTCCCATTGGCAACTTTTGGCCAGGCGCGCCCGCAGGGCAATCCTGTCGCGGTAGTGGCCGGCCAAGCTATTTCTGAACAAGACCTGGCGGATGCCATGGGGCCACAGTTAATGCAACTGCGCAACCAGGAGTACGAGGCCAAGAGCAAAGCACTCGAGAGCGCCATACGGCGTAAAGTTGTAGAGATCGAGGCCCGGAAACGAAACCTCACCCCTGACAACCTGATGGAGCAGGAGGTCGATTCCAAGGTGCCGGACCCCACTGACGCGGAGGTCGAAGCGTATTTCCTCGGCCAAAACCGCGTAGGTGCGCGTCTGGAGGATATGAAAGAGCAATTCCGTAGCGCCCTAAAGCAGGTCAGGCTGATGAAGGCGCGTCAGGCTTACGCTGACTCCCTGCGCGCGAAGATGGAGGTCGCGGTGTTGCTGCGGCCACCCAGCATTGATGTGGCCTTCGATCCGGCCCGCGTGAAAGGAGATGCCAAGGCCCCGGTCACGATCGTCGAGTTCTCCGATTACCAATGTCCCTACTGCAAAAAAGCCGAGTCGGTCTTGACCAGCCTCCTCGACAAATATAACGGTCGCGTCAGACTGGCGTATATGGACTTTCCCCTGCGCGAGATCCACCCCCATGCTGAGTCGGCTGCCGAGGCATCGCGATGCGCTGGCGAGCAGGGAAAGTTTTGGGAGTTTCATGACTCGCTCTTCGCGGATCCCACAAAGCTGGAAGATGCCGATCTGATCGCGCGCGCCAAGACCCTCGGTCTGAAGGAGGAGCCGTTCAAGGCTTGCCTCACCGGCGGCAAATTCAAGGACCGGGTCGACGCGGACAGGGAGGCGGGCATCAAAGCCGGCGTGGGCGGAACTCCCGGATTCTTCGTCAACGGAGTCTTTATCAACGGAGTTCAGCCTCAGGCCGAGTTTGAAAAGGTCATTGATACTCAATTATCTCTCCTCGGCCACGTCGGGCATCATGCCTCGGACTAAGGCACAAGGTGCGACTCTGGGCAGTTCTGCTTCTGCTGGCGTCAGTCCGTTCGCGCGGATTTTGACGCCGGCAAGCGCGCTTACGAGCGCGATTTCTTGCGTGGGCCCCGGCATCACCACGGTGACGCAGGTTAAGGTCTTCAACAACAGCGGCAGCCCCTCGTTCTGAGCAGGGCTGCCAGGACCAAGTCTCTTGCCCACCACGGGCATTGGACGGCGGGCCGGCTCTCAGCAGGGATGTGAGAGCATGCCCGCCGTTGTTCTGGCACACCCCGATCGCATCCAGGGAGCTCGCAACCAGCCCGAAAGGAGGGAGATATCGGTCGCCAACTGGTGCTTGGGCTTGATCTGGCCCGCCACCGGGGGGCGGCCGTTGAAAACAAGACAGGCCGCGCAAACCTTCCGCGGCGTTTGTTTTATGATGGGGAGATGATCTCCAAGTGGCGATTCTCTTGCCATTTCTTGCTTGGCGTGCTGGCGTTCTCGCTTGCGCCGGCCGTCGCAGCCGGCGCAGATTTTGGCGTGGCCAAGCGCGCCTATGACCAAGCCGACTACGCGACGGCGCTCAAGGAGTTGACCCCGCTCGCCGAAAACGGCAACGCCGAGGCGCAAGTCTTGCTTGGAACGATGTACCAGAAGGGCCAGGGGGTTGCGAAGAATTCCCCTCTGGCGCTGAAGTGGTTCAGGGCCGCGGCGGGGCAAGGCAATGCCGACGGCCAGTTTCAGGTGGGGCTGGCCTACTTGAACGGCATGGCTGTGGCGAAGAACACGCCAGAGAGCGTCAAGTGGCTGAAGCTCGCCGCCAACCAGGGGATGCGCGACGCCCAGTTGTTTCTGGGCTTGGCTTACAGAAATCTTCGCGACGCGCCACAGGACTTCGTGCAGGCCTATTTGTGGTTCGAGTTGGCCGCCCTAGCGGGCGACCCCCTTGCGCCCAGGCAGCGCGACGCGCTGGGAAGGCTGATGACCCCGGCGCAGGTTGCCAACGCTCGGGCGATGGCGGCCGCCTGGAAGCCAACCCACACCGTCAAGCAAGCCGGTGAAGGCTCAAATTCCGCTCCCGAACCGCCCCAACCGAGTGGTCATCCGCGTTAAATCCGCGTTAAACTAGTGAAATGATGAAGACGGAACTCTTACGCCTACTTCCGCGTCTGACCCTTTCCCTCGTTCTGCCGCTCGCCTGCCTCGCCCAGTCGCCTTCCGCCGCCACCCCCGACGACCCCATCGCCGAAGTCGCCGGCCAGCCCATCTACGAGAAGGACCTCACGGCTGCCATGGCGTCGCAGATGATGCGGCTGCGCGACCAGGAGTACCAGATCAAGAGCCGCGCCCTCGACGAGGTGATCCGCGAGAAGGTGCTCGAAGCGGAGGCCAAGAAGCGCGGCCTCTCCACTGAGGAGCTTCTGAAGCAGGAGGTGGATTCCAAGATCGGCGAGCCGACCGACGCGGTGCTGGAAGGCTACTACCTCGCCCAGAAAGACCGCATCAACCGCCCGTTTGACGAGGTCAAGGCCCAGATCCGCGCCGCCTTTATGCAGGCCAGGGTCCAGCAGGCGCGCCAGGAATACGAAGACTCTTTGCGGAAGAAAGCCGAGGTGGCCGTGTATCTGCGGCCGCCCAAGATCAACGTCACCTACGATGCCGCGCGCGTCAAGGGAGATCCCAAGGCCCCTATCACCATCGTCGAGTTTTCCGATTTTCAGTGCCCCTTCTGCAAGCGGGCGGATGACACGCTGAAAGAAGTGCTCACCAAGTACAGCGGCAAGGTCAAGCTCGCCTACCGCGATTTTCCGCTGAGCCAGATCCATCCCAACGCCCAAAACGCCGCGGAGGCCTCGCGTTGCGCCGGCGCGCAGGGCAAATTCTGGGAATATCACGATGCTTTGTTCGCCGACCAGTCCAAGCTCGACAAAGCCAGCCTGACGGACCGCGCCAAGAAGCTCAGTCTGGATGAGAAATCGTTTCAGTCGTGCCTGGATACCGGCAAGTTCAAGGCTCAGGTCGACGCTGACGAGCAGGACGGCGAGAAGGCAGGCGTTAATGGCACTCCCGGCTTCTTCATCAACGGTACCTTCCTCAGCGGCGCGCAGCCGGTTTCCGAATTCGAGAAGGTCATCGATACGGAGCTGGCCGCCGCCGGCCCCCGCCGCGCCAGCCGGTAGCGTGCCGGCTTCTTCGCGATCAAGAGAGGTAAGCCCGCACGTGGCTCTGGGCGGCCTTGCGATCCACGGCCGCCAGCCGCCCGATGGCTTTCAAGATCAGGCAGTTGTTCAGCGTAAACAGCTTCAGTCGAACGATGCACGGCGCGTGCAACCCGCCCCTTTGTAATCGCTCAGGCGGGTGTCTCTTCTCGCCCGCCTGGTCGGCGAAAGGGAAAAGGGAACCACGATTACATCCCATTGTTCACAAATCACGAAATGCCTCTTCGTCTTCGGGCGTAACCCATTCAGCCCGCGTCTGCGAGAGGGCCGCGTGGAAGGCCGCGTCAAACGGCTCTATACGCCGCAGCTTCACGCCGTTCCCGTGGAGGTCGCACAAGATGATATCCCCAGGCTTGGCGCTGAGCTTCTCGGGCGCCTGGCGCGGAATCGTGACCGAGCCGCTCCCGTCAACTGGCCCTGTTCGGCCGCGTCCGGTTTGTTACCATCGAGTCTCTCTTCCATGCTCCGCATCGGCATCCACACCTCCATCGCCGGTTCGCTTTGCGGCGCGGCGGAGAAGGCGGCGGCGCTCGGCTGCAACACGTTTCAGATTTTCTCCTCGAGCCCGCGCATGTGGCGCGGCTCCCAGCTCGACACGGAGGAAGTCCGCCGCTTCCGCCGCTCCCGTGAAAAGCTCGGTCTCCACCCGCTGGTGATTCACAACAACTATCTGATCAACCTGCCGGCGGCCGATCCCGTCGTCCGCGCCCGCTCGATCCAGGCGTTTCGTGCCGAGCTTGAGCGCGCTATCGCCCTCGGCGCCGACTTTCTGGTGATGCACCCGGGCAGTTATCGCGGCCAGTCCGCCGAG
>DASQHK010000432.1:0-5152 GCA_035632135.1 Bryobacterales bacterium | reverse complement strand
CCATGCGTCGCGCCGCCGATGTCGCTCTGGTGAGAGCGATTGACCGACCAGAACAGGAGCCTTTCATCGGCAAACACCGGGACGAAGGCGGTCACGTCGGGCAGGTGGTTGTTGCCGTGATAGGGATCATTCAGCAGATAGACGTCGCCGGGCCGCACGCGGCCCTCAAAGAACTTGGCGACCGATTGGACCGCCCAGGGCAAGGCTCCCACGTGGATCGGCACATGCTCGGCCTGCGCGATCAGCCTGCCGCCGGCGTCGCAAATCGCCGTCGAGAAGTCGCGGCTCGAGTTGAGGATCTGCGAATACGAGGTCCGCAGCATCGCTTCGCCCATCTCTTCGACGATAGCGTGCAGCCGGTGCTGGATGACCGAGACCGTGATCGGGTCGACGCGTTGTTCTTCCACAAACCTCCTTCGCGCCCCCGCCGGCGGCGCACACTGGCAGTCCGCCTGGGTGCGCGGCCGGGCGCTGCTCTCCTCTTACTCCAGCGGGATGCGCCCCTTGTTGCGCGCCAGCCACGCCTCGAAGGTCTGCAGCGAGGGGTTCAGCGCCCGGGCGACGGCGGGGTTGCGCGCGCCACAATAGTATTGCTCAAAGTCGCGCTTGAACTGGAACATGTTACCGAGATCCTCGGCGCCGGGGAAACCGAAGCTGCGGTATACCTCGGGTGGGACGTCGTTGTAGCGCACCTCTTGCCCCAGCGCCTTGCTGAGCGCGGCCGCCATCTGCTCGCCAGTCAAGTGCTCGCCTGCGATGCCGACCGTCTTGCCGATATACTCGCGGCCTTTCTTGAAGATGCCGTAGGCGCACTTGCCGATGTCCTCAGCGGCCATGCTCGGCAGCTTCTTGTCGCCCATCGGAAGCGTCAAAGCCAGCTTGCCGTCCGGACCCTTCTTAGGTCCCAGGCCGAAGTAAATGAAGTTATCCCAGTAGAACGACGTCAGCAGGAGCGTCACCGGCAGGCCCAGCCCAGTGAACGCAAGGTCGGCCTCGCCTTTGGCGTCGAAGTGCGGCACTTTGTACTTGCCCAGGAGGGTCGGCATACGATTGTCGCTGAGAGGCACCCACTTGCGGGTGTCTTCGAGCGTGGACCAGATGACGTGCCGGAGGCCGGCGTGCTTCGCCGCCTGGGCCATGGCTGTGGCTTCCGCTAACTCCTTCTCGGGCGAAAAGTGCGCCCAGTAAAACGTGACGCAGAATGCGCCGTACGCACCTTGGAACGCTCTGTTCAAACTGCCCGCGTCGTCAACGTCGGCCGCGACGACCTCCGCGCCCAGCTTCGCCAGCTCTTTGGCTTTGTCGGAATTGACGTCTCTGGTAAGCGCGCGCGCCGCAAAGCCGCCGCTTGGGTCGCTCAAGATGGCGCGGACCAGGCCGCCGCCCTGCGCGCCGGTGGCGCCCACCACCGCGATGATCTTTTTTTCATCCATGCGAAGCCTCCTGGTTGAATCAGTAAGACAATGCGCAACACCGGCGGATCAGCCGCAGCACGACCCGGCTGCCTCCCCTGGCGGTAATGGCGCGCCCGATACCCGGAACACGCTATTGTAATGGAACCCAGCTCCTCGCCGCGGTGATCACGGCCCCGCCTATTCCACCTGGAAGTACCGCCGGTACTTTTCAGGCAGGCGCATCGGCCGGCGATTGGCGCCGCAGATAATGTGGTTGGTTGAGCCGGTGGCCAGCAGCCGGCCGGGGCGCCCATCGGGCCCCGCGTGCAGCATGCGGTAGCCGAAGCGGATTGAGCGCGCCCGCGACTCGACCACGCGCGTCTCAATGACCACGTCGTCGTCAAATGCAGCCGGGGCGAGGTAGCGGCACTCGGCCTCGGCCACCACCAGGAATGCGCCGTCGTCGCGCTCCATGTCGCGGTAGTTGAAACCCTGCGCCTTGCACCACTCCACGCGGCCTACCTCCATCCACACCAGGTAGTTGGCGTAGTAGACGATGCCCATCTGGTCGGTTTCGGCGTAACGCACGCGGAGGCGCGTCTCGACGGGATTCATCTTCTGGTGAGCGTAGCGCGCCCAGAGCCGCTTTCACAAGCGCTGTTTTCGGCGGGGTCCGCGCCGCAGTAAGATAGAAGCACCGATGATTCGCTTTGCTTTATGGTGCTGCGTTTTCCCTGCGGTGCTGGGCCCGCTGCTGCCGGCAGCCCCCGGCGCCCCGCCCGACTTTAACTATTTCGTTCAGAACGTCGCGCCGATTTTCCTGCGCGAGCGCTCCGGCGGCGCGCGCTGCTACAATTGCCACTCGCTCGAGTCGAATGAATCCAAGCTGCATCTGCAGCCGCTCCCGCCCTCGGGACATTGGAGCGAAGCCGACCTGCGGAAGAACTATGAGTCGGTGCTGCGCGTGATCGACCGGAGCGATCCGCTCAACAGCCGCCTTCTGCGGCACCCGCTGGCGCGCGAGGCCGGCGGTGACCGGTTTCACACCGGGGGAAAGTTCTGGACCAGCCGCGACGATCCGGAGTGGCGTGCGATCAAAGCATGGATCGAAGGGGCGAAAGCTCCGGCGGAGAAACAGGCCGCCGGCAGCGCACAACCTTAAATGGCAAAAGCACTCGTTCTGGGAGCCCGCGGGCAGTTGGGAACCGAGCTGATGCGCGTGCTCGGGGCCCGCGGCCACTCCGCCGCCGGCCTTGGCCGCGAAGAGCTTGATATTACCCGCGCCGATCTGGTGGAGCAGGCGATGCGGCTGTACAAGCCCGACTGGCTGATCAACGCGGCCGCCTACAACCAGGTGGATGTGGCCGAGCGGGAGCCGCTCGCCGCCCTGCAGGCCAACGGCCTGGCAGTGCGCCACATGGCCGTGTGCTGCCGCGACTCGGGCGCCACGCTGCTGCACTTCTCCACCGACCACGTCTTCGATGGCCGCAAGCCCACGCCCTACACCGAAGCGGACTTGCCACACCCCCTCTCCGCCTACGGCGTCTCCAAGCTCGCCGGCGAGCTTTACGCGCAAGCGTATCTCGAGAAGCTCTACGTCGTGCGCACAGCAGGGGTGTTCGGCCCGGCGGGCCGCACCACCAACCGCGGCAACTTTGTGGAGCTGATGCTGCGCATGGCCGCCGAAGGCCGTGCCGTCCGCGTGGTCGAAGACTTCTACGCGTCGCCCACTTACGCTCCGGCCCTCGCCGCCCGCTCCATCGGCCTGCTGGAGAAAGCGCCCTTCGGCCTCTACCACATCGGCGGCGGCTGCGAGATCTCCTGGTACGCTTACGCGCTCACCATCTTCGCCGAAGCCGGCATCCACGCCGAGATCGCCCCCACGAATGAGCGCGAATATACGACGCCCGCCAAGCGGCCCAAGCACTCCGTGCTCTCCAACGCCAAGATGGAAGCCGCCGGCCTGGCCCCTATGCCGCCGCTCGAGCAGTGCATCCGGGAGTACCTGAAAGCAAGAAGCGATTGACGACGGAGCGCCGCGCTTCGGCGGCAAGCGTCAGCTCTTTGCGTAGTAGCCCTGCCGCGCCTGCGCGCGCAGCTCGCGGTTCTTGGGAATGATTCGGATGTGCCGGAAGCTGGGGCCGCTGCTGGGCGGCGTGTAGCCGATAGAGTACTGGCTGCGCAGCTCCTGCTGGATCTCGTCGTAGATCATCTTCAGCGTTTTCTTCCGGCCGACCTCGAACACGCGCCCGCCGGTTTCTTCGCTCATCTTCTTCAGCGCCGCTCCGCTGCCGAAGCCGCCGAGCACGCCGTAGCCGCCGGCGCGATAGTAAAACTCGCGGTCCAGATACTCAATGCTGTAAATGATGGCGTCGGCTCTTTGCGCGGCGGCGACGGCCTCCTTGAGAGACGTCTGGCTGCCCTGATCGTTGCCGTCGGTAATCAGCACCAGCGTCTTGCGCCCGACCTGGTTCCTGAGCATGTCATTGGCGGCCAGAAACACGGCGTCGTAGAGCAGCGTGCCGCGCGGCTTGCCGCTGGTGGGCACCGGCCCGCCGCCGAAACCGCCGGCCCCGCCGTTGACGTGGAGCTTGTCGAGACCTGCCCGCAGCAGCCGCACCGAGTCGGTGTAATCCTGGAGCAGGTCTACGTTGATGTCGAAGCTGATCAGGAACGACTGATCTTTCTTCACGCGCAGCATCTGGTTCAGGAACTCGTATGAGGCTTGGCGCTCGGCTTCGATCAGATTGCCCTGGCTCACGCTGGTGTCCACGAGCAGGCCCATGGTGAGCGGGACGTCGCTCTGCCGCGAAAAGTACTTGATCTCCTGCGGCCGGCCTTCTTCCTCGACGGTGAAATCCGACTTGTCGAGGTTGCCGACCAGCCCGCCGCGCTTGTCGCGCACGGTGAAGAAGACGTTGACCACCTGCACCTCGACCGAGATGTTGGGCACCTCTTCGGGCTTGGACGGTTGCTGGGCCGGGGCGGGATGCGGCGTGTAGAGAAGGGCGGCGAGCACAACCGCCCCCAGCGCCGGAATGAAAACGTGGTGCTTCATCGGGTATCCTACATGGATGCGGCGTGCTCAATCTGATTGTAGCAACTCTGGGCCCGGCGTTTCCGGCGACGTCGTTGCAGTCGGTGCGGCGCTGGAAGCGGGGGTCGCGCACTTGAGAAGATCCGATCCCGTGCTGGCCGGCATTATCGAGCGCGTCGGCCCCTGCTGCATCGAATACCGCAAGCCGGATTTCACGGCGCTGGCCCGCGCCATCGTCTACCAGCAGTTGAACGGAACTGCCGCCGGCTCCATCTACCGGCGCGTAGCGGCGCTGGTAGCCGGCGGCAGTCGCCGCACCACGACGCTGCGCCCCGAGGCCGTTCTGCAAGCGCCGCCCCGGCGACTGCGAGCCGCGGGCCTCTCAGCCGCCAAAGTGAAGTATCTCCGCGACCTGGCGCAGAAGACCGTCTCGGGAGCCGTCCGCTTCCGCGGGCTGCCTGCTATGTCGGACGAAGAGGTGATCGCCGAACTCACGCAGGTGCATGGCATCGGCGTATGGTCCGCCCATATGTTCCTCATCTTCGCCCTGCGCCGGCCCGACGTTCTGGCCGTGGGCGACTACGGCGTCCGCTCGGCGGTGAAGAAGGCCTACGGTCTCGAGCGCCTGCCCGCGCCCCTCGAACTCGAGAGAATCGCCGGGCCCTGGCGTCCCCATGCCAGTACCGCCTGCTGGTACCTGTGGCAGAGCCTGAAGGCGTAG
>DASQHK010000431.1:0-2434 GCA_035632135.1 Bryobacterales bacterium | reverse complement strand
GCCCGCAGTTGCCGGGTTATACTGTTCGCGGCCCCTTATGCAGCGAGTTCTGTTGCCGGCCGCGGCATTTTGTCTGGCGGCGGCCCTGCCTCTCGCCGCCCAGCGCGTGTCCGCCGGCGCGCCCGGCGAAGGCCCCAGCCCGCGCCAGGACCCCGCGCGGATGGCCGAGCTGCGCGCCACGGTCCCGCTGACTAGCGGCGTGCGCGAGGACGACCACCCGGCCCTCTGCGCCGACGGCCCGCGCCTGTGGGCGGCCTGGGTTTCTTTTTCGGAGACCGAAGGTACTGATAAGATCTTCGTCCGCGAGTTTGACGGCTCCCGCTGGCTTGATGCCGAGGAAGCCAGCGACGCCCCGGGCGACTTTTACCGTCCGGCCGTCGCGTCCGGCGGCCAGGGCAGCGTGTGGGTCGTGTGGCCCGCCCAGATCGGCGGCAACTGGGACCTCTACGGCAGAGAGCGCCACGCCGGCCGGTGGGGAAAAATCGAGCGCCTCACGACCGATGCCGCGCCCGACATCGAGCCGCAGTTGCGCATCGCCGGCGACCAGCTCTGGCTGGTCTGGCAGTCGCTGCGCGGCGGCAACTCCGGCATCTACTATCGCGTGCGCAGCCACGGCAACTGGGGGCCGGAGGGCGCGGTAGCCGCGGAGCCAGGCAACAACTGGGCGCCGGCGCTGGCCGCCGATTCCGAAGGCGGCGTTCACGTGGCGTGGGACACTTATCGCGCCGGCAACTATGACGTTTACCTGCGCAGCTTTCGCGGCGGCCGCTGGAGCGGGGAGACGCCCGTGGCCGCCAGTCCCCAACTGGAAAACAAGCCCGCGCTCGCCGCCGACCGCGCCGGCCGCGTCTGGATCGCCTGGGAAACCGGCCCCGAAAATTGGGCCGGCGATTCCCACGACGGCGGGCTGCGCGCGCGGCGCTCTATCGGCCTGGCGTGCTGGAAGAACGGCCGCCTCTACCGGCTGCCGGAAGCGCAGGCCCAGCTCGACGCGCTGTGGGGCGCTGCCGGCGCGGAAGCGCCCGCCCCGGTGGCCGGTTTGGACGGCAAGCTGTGGCTGTTCTTCCGCACGCCTATCAACCAGAACCTGTTGCAAGCGGGCGTGACGAGCTGGGAGGGCGCCGCGTGGGCCACGCCCAAACTCCTGATCAACAGCGAAGGCCGCATCGAGCAGCGCATCGCGACGGCGCTCGACGCTGCCGGCGCCATCGTCGCCTGCTACCCGGCTGGCTCGCGCCACAACATCGTTTACCTGCGGAGATTCGCGGGCGGCCGCCCGGCGGGCGAGGACCGCGCCCCCACGCTCAGCCCGGCGCCAGTTCTCGCTCCAGCGCCCCCGCGCGCCGCCCGTCAGCATCACACTTTTCTCGGTTACGAGCTGGTGTGGGGTGATCTGCACCGCCACACCGACATCTCCGAAGACGGCGGCATCCTCGACGGCTCACTGGTCGACACCATGCGATACGCTCTCGACGCCGCCGGCCTCGACTTTCTGGGCATCACCGACCACACGCGCTACCTGCCGCGCCGTTACAACTTCTGGCGGCTGCAAAAAGTCACCGATTTGTTTTATGCCCCCGGCTTCTTCTCGCCGCTGCACGCCTACGAGCGCAGCCAGTACTCGCCGTGGGGCCACCGCAACGTCATCCACCTGACGCGCAACTACGTACCGGTGCCCGCCTCCTACGAGGCCGGCGACCCGGGCGTCGATCCCAACGGCCTGTTCGCCGCGCTGCGCGGCGAGCAAGCCATCACCATCCCGCACACCTCCGCCTGGGCCAACAAGCAGGTGAGCTGGGACTACTACGACCCCGACATCGAGCGCCTGGTGGAGATTTACCAGGGCCTGCGCAGCACCTACGAATACGCGGGCGCTCCCGATCCGGCCGGGCGCGCTGTGTATGAGAAAGACAGCCCCAACTTCGTGTGGAATGCCCTCGCCCGCCACCGCAAGCTCGGCTTCATCGCCAGCTCCGATCACCGCTCCACGCACATCTCCTTCGCCGCGGCCTACTCGAAAGGGGTGGACCGGCCTTCGGTTTTCGACGCCCTGCGCTCGCGCCGGACTTACGCCGCCACCGACAAGATCGAGCTGGACTTCAGCATCGGCGGCCACATCATGGGCGAGGAGATCGCGCTCGGGTCCGCGCCGGTGCTCGAAGTCGCCGCCCGCGGCACCGCGCCCATCGACAAGGTGGACGTGATCAAGAACAACCGCTTCGTCTACTCGGTCGAGCCGCGCGAGCGTCAGATCCGGTTCGAGTTTCGCGACCAGGAATGGAAAGGCGAGGACTGCTACTTCTATATCCGGCTGATACAGTCTGACCACAACATGGCCTGGTCAAGCCCCATCTGGGTCGCCAAAAAGCGGTGAGATGACTTCCACCGTGAACCGACGGCGCCTGCTGGCCGCCCTGTTGCTGGCGGCCGGCGT
>DASQHK010000430.1:0-13130 GCA_035632135.1 Bryobacterales bacterium | reverse complement strand
TTACGAGCGGCGGGTGCTGATCGTGGCTTCGAGCGACATGAACCACTTCGAGAACGATGAGCGGACGCGCCTCAAGGACCGCCGCGCCATCGAGAAGGTGCTGGCGCTCGATCCACGGTCTTTATACGACACAGTGCGGCGCGAGCACATCTCGATGTGCGGCTACTGCCCGACGGTGGCCATGCTGATCGCCGCGCTGGACTTGGGCGCCCAGCACGCCGAGCTGGCCCGCTACGGCACAAGCGCCGACGTTTCCGGCGACTTCAACCGCGTGGTCGGCTACGCCGGCATGATTGTCTGGTAACGGGGGTCCGCCCTTCTATGGCTGGGCGGCGGGAGCTGGCGTTTCCGGTTTCCGGGAGCGCGGCAACCGCCGTCGCGGCCCTGCGGATTTCCGCGGCCGCGCGGGACGCCGCCGTCCGGCTCGTCGCGCCGGCGCGGCAGCCGGCTGCATCGCCTCTCCCGCGGCGGCCTCTTCCTCGGCGGGCACGGCGTCCTCCGCGGTCATCACTTCGCCGGCCTCGCTTTCGGACGACGCCGCTTCGAGTTCGGACCCGCGGAATACGCGCAGGCCCCGCTCCGGATCAGCCTCGTTGCGCACCAGCCCCTTATCCTGCGCCAGGTTCAGCAGCTCCTCAAACTCGGTGAAGCCGTAATCCTGCGGGTTGAAGCCGGGGTGCCCGGCGCGAAACAGCGCCGCCAGCTCTTTGGCCGGGATGCCCAACGACAAGAACGCCTGATTGGCTTCGAGCACCGATCGCAGCAGCGGGATCGCGTCCTCGCGGGTCAGCGCCGGAGCGGGCCGCGCCTCTTCGTGTTCCTCCACCCGCTCCACCACGAAGTTCCCCTCGCGCCGATGCAGCCGGATGTGGCCCGCCGCAGCCAGCTTCTGCACGAAGTCGGAAAACGAGGTGAGGCCGTAATCCCGCTCGGTGAAGGCGGAATCCAGTTGCAGCATCGTGCTCTTCATCAGCCCGAGCTGCGCCTTCACTTCCCGGCGCTCCAAGGCCTTCAGCGCGCGGTCAAGCAGCGGCAACGCCTGCTCGAGCGGCAGCGCTTCGGCCCTCTTCACCGCCGGCTGGCGGTGCGGCTGCGCGCCGCCCCGATGCGGCCGCGCCGGGCCCGAATCGAGGAGTGACTCGTAGCTGATGAACTCGTGGCAGTTCCTCTGCAGAATGGTGCTGGTGAACGCCTTGCCGCCGACGATGAACACCCGCTTGTTGTATTGCTTGAGCTTCTCCACCAGCGCCATGAAGTCGCTGTCCCCGCTCACGATGGTGAAGGTGTTGATGTGGTCGCGGGTGAAGGCCATCTCCAGCGCGTCCAGCGCCAGATTGATGTCGGCTCCGTTCTTGTCGCCCCGCGGCGAGGGGTCGCGCTGCACCATCTGCACGCCGTGCTCGGTCAGCGCCCGCGTGGCGCTCGCCTGCCGTCCCCAGTTGGCGTACGCGATCTTGGTCACGATCTCGCCCCGTTCTTTGAGTCCTTCGAGAACCGCCGAAACATCAAACTCCCGGCCCAACGTCGACTTCACCCCAATCTCGATGTTGTCGTAGTCGATAAAGACGGCGATCTTTAACTTCTCATCCATAACCGCCAGTATGACATACGGCGGAACGCCCGATCATGGAAAAGCGGTGTGGCGGCGGGCGTGTAAATTCTGCCCGCCAACCGGCCCCGACGTCTGTTTTTGCCACACTGTTTCCTTTCCAACCCATAACCCACGGTATAACTGGCCCGCAAATCATTTGAAGGCTTACACACGCCTCTTTGGCAAACGAATTGCCTGCTTTGAGTGAGCGAAGCGCCATGACTTTGACCGGCATCTCAAACCGCGGCCTGCTGGTGATCGCCCTTCTGGTGGCGGTTCTGTGGGGCTGCATTGTGGCCGAGCACGCTATCATCAGCCAGGCGCGCCGCGAGACGGAGTTGTTCCTGCGCTCCCGCCCTGTCGTCCCGGTGAAGTACGAACGACCCTCGCGCCGGCCGGGGTCCCCCGCTGCGATCCGCTCCTACCCCGGCTAGGCTCGCTACTGGCCGCCGCTGTTTGCCTGTAAACTAATCTCGAAGTACAGGAGGTCCTTCCCGGTCCGCGCGTTTCGCAGACCGGTGATGTAAACTCGCGCCCCAGCCAGTTGATCCCGGGCCACGCGAAAGTAGAAGAAGCCGTACGCTCGCCCGCCCGCCTCGACCGCCGGGGCAACGAACGCGCGCTCGTTAATCTCAAACAGGTCTTTCGGCTTGCGCCCGCGCCCGATGCCGGGGATCGGTCCGGGCGAGCGGCCGATCTCGGGTGGCTTCACGCGGCCGCTGCGAATGTCGTCGGCCGGCACGGCAGCGGCGATTTCTCGCCCGGCGCTGGTCAACTGCACCCGGATCTGATCGAGGCGCAGCGCGTCGCTCGAGTCGTTGGCGATCAGTACGAAGATCGGCACCAGGCCCAGCTTGAGCGGGTCAGTCTTGCCGAAAGCCCGCTTCACCTTCTCGCCGGTGTCATAGGCTTCGACGGCAATGGTCACTTGGCCGGCCGTCTGCCGCGCGGGGTACGCCTTGATCGGCCGCGGCTCGGAACGGCCTCTTTCCTGGGCGCCGGCAACCGCGCCGCCGGCAGCGGCAAGCGAGACAAGCAGGATGGCCCTGCTGATGGCTTTGTCCAGCTTCTTCATGGGACTATATACTTGGCGTCGGTGGCCGTACTGCCGTTGCTGTCAAGCCTTAACATGTTTTTTCTCTACAACCTGCTGCTCGCGCTCGCCTCACCCTTTCTGGTTCCATACTACCTGTTCCGGGGCCTTCGGAAAGGAAAATCCTTCGGCAGCTTTCGCGAGCGGCTGGGCCGGCTCGACCCGTCGTTCGAACAAACCCGCAACCAGGCCATCTGGTTGCATGCGGTTTCGGTAGGCGAAGTGCTCTCCTGCGAGGAACTGCTGCGGGCGCTCCGCCGCCGGCTTCCGGATGCGAAGATTTTCGTCTCCACCACCACCGCCACCGGCCGGAAAATCGCCCGCGAAAAGCTGCGCGATGCGGCCGCCGGCGTCTTCTACGCCCCGATCGACGCGCCCTTCGCCGTTCGCCGCGCCCTGCGCCGCCTGCGCCCAAGATTGGTCATCATCGCGGAGACCGAGATCTGGCCCAACCTCTACCGCGAAACCAAGCGCTCGGGCGCAAGCCTGCTGGTCGTGAACGCGCGTATCTCCGACCGCTCCGCCCCGCGCTACCGGCGCTTCCGTTTTTTCTTCCGCCATGTGCTGGCATTGCCCGATGCGATCCTGGCCCAATCACCGCTCGACCGCGAGCGCCTCATCGAGGCCGGAGGGGCGCCGGAAACCGTGGAGGCTGGCGGAAACCTGAAGTTCGATCTTCGCGCGGCCGAGGCGCCGCCGCCCGCCGAGATTCTGGCCCTGCTCGAGCGATCGAAGCCGCGCGTGGTTCTGCTGGCCGGCAGCACGCGCGAGGGCGAAGAGGCCTTCGCGCTGCGCGCGTTCCGCCATGTGTCGCAGCAATATCCGGAGGCCCTGCTCGTGCTGGCCCCGCGCCATTCGGAGCGCTTCGACGCTGTGGCGAAGGCGCTGGCGGCCTCGGGTTTCGCTTTCGTCCGCCGCTCGCAACTGAGCGCGCAGGCGGCCGTGCGCCTGCCCGGAATTCTGCTGCTCGATAGCCTGGGCGAGCTGGCCTCGCTCTATCCGCTCGCCCACGCCGTCTTCATCGGCGGCTCGCTGGTCGATTGGGGCGGCCACAACGTGCTCGAGCCGGCCCTTGCCGCGCGGCCCATCGTGGTCGGCCCGCATATGCAGAACTTCCGCGCCATCGCTGACACGCTGCTCGCCGCGCAGGCGATGGTGCAGGTTCCCGGCCCCGAGGCGCTCGGCCCCGCGCTGCTGCGCCTGCTCGACCACCCTGAAGAGGCGCGGGCGCTTGGCGAGCGGGCGCGGCGCGTGGCGGAGGCGAACCGCGGCTCGACCGAGCGCGCCGCCGAGCGCGCCGAGCAGCTCTATCACCGCGCCACACCCGATCAGGTTTTGGGCGCGCTCGAGGGCTTGCTGCTTTGGCTGCCGGCGCGCCTCTGGGAAAGCGTGGCGCGCCATCGCAGCCCCGCTTACGCGAGCGGCCGCCGCGCGCGCCGCAAGCTCGGCGCCTTCACCATCAGCGTGGGCAACCTCACCGCCGGCGGGACCGGCAAGACGCCGGTGGTCCTGTGGCTGCTCGAGCAGCTCGCAGCGCGCGGCCTGGCGTGCGCTGTTCTCACCCGCGGCTATCGCCGGGCGTCGCCCGAGAAGAGGACCATCCTCGAGCCCGGCGCGGCCGCCAATGTGGCGCAGACCGGCGACGAGGCCCAGATTCTGCTCCGCCGCTTCCGCCTCCCGCTCGGCATCGCCCGCGACCGCGGCGCCACCGGCGAGGAAATCGAGCGGCGCTTTCAGCCCGACGTCATCCTGCTCGACGACGGCTTCCAGCACCAGCAGCTTGCGCGCGACCTGGACATCGTTCTCATCGACGTGACCGCGCCGCTGGGAGGCCGCGAACTGCTGCCGCTGGGCCGGCTGCGAGAGCCGCTTCCCGCTCTCGCGCGCGCCGATGCGCTGCTGCTCACCCGCGCCGAGCCGTGGGAGCAATGGGACGGCCTGGTGAACGAGCTGCGCCGCTACAACTCGCGCGCGCCCATCTTGTTCGCTCGCATCGAGCCCGCCGCCCTGGTCGAAGCCGCCACTGGCGTTGAGCGGCCGCTCACGTCATTGGCCGGCGAGCCGGCCGTGGCATTTTGCGGCGTGGCGAACCCGGACGCTTTCTGGCACGCGCTCGAATCCATCGGCGCGCCCATCGCCGAGCGCATCCGCTACCGCGACCACCATCGCTACTCCGCCCGCGACCTCCGCCACCTCGAAGCCGTCGCGCGCCGCAGCGGGGCCGCGGCCCTGGTCACCACGGAAAAGGACCTGGTCAATCTCCCCGGCCCGTTGCCGTCCCTCTATTGGCTGAAGACGCGTGTCGTCATCCCGGAAGCCGAGCGGTTGCTCGGACTGCTGCCGAGCCGCAGCGCGCCGCGTGCCCGTGAAGGAGCGCTGCGATGAACGTCCTGGTGCGGGCGACAAACTGGGTAGGCGACGCCGTGATGTCGATTCCCGCGCTGCGCGCCATCCGCGCTGCGCGCCCCGGCGCGGAAATCACCGTCCTGGCCCGGCCGTGGGTCGCCGAGTTGTACGCTCGCGAGGATTTCGCCGATTCCGTTCTCGTTTATGATACGCGCAGCAAGCACGCCGGAATCCGCGGCCGATTTCGCCTTGCCGCCGAGCTGCGCGGGCGGCGGTTCGATTGCGCCATTTTGCTCCCGAACTCGTTCGACGCCGCGTTCCTGGCGTGGCAGGCGAAAATTCCGCGCCGCATCGGCTACGCCCGCGACGGCCGCAGCGTGCTGCTCACCGATGCCATCCCGCCGCCGCGCCCCGGCGCGATTCCCCCGCACCAGCGTTACTACTATCTGGAGCTGCTGCGGCGCGCCGGTCTGCTCGCGACCCTGCCGGAGTTTCCCGAAATCCGGCTGCACGGCGATGCCGCCGCCGGCCGTGAGTTGCTCCGCCATTTCGGCCTGCGCGGCGAGCGCATCATTGGCGTGAGCCCCGGCGCCGCCTTCGGCTCGGCCAAGCGCTGGCTGCCCGAGCGCTTCGCCGCTGCCGCTTCCGATCTCGCCGCCGAGTGGGACGCCGAGGTGGCCGTTTTCGGCACGGCCTCCGAAGCGCAGTTGTGCGGCGCAGTCGCCCAGGCCGTCGGCCCGCCGGCGCGCAGTCTCGCCGGACGCACCTCGCTCGGCCAGTTCATCGACCTGGCCGCGGCGTGCCTGGCTTTTCTCACCAACGACAGCGGCGCCATGCACATCGCCTCGGCCGTGGGCGTGCCCACCGTCGCCGTGTTCGGCGCAACTGACCCCGCCGCCACCGGCCCCACCGCTTCGCTCGCCCGCATCGTGCGCACCCCGGTCGAGTGCAGCCCTTGCCTGCTGCGCGAGTGCCCCATCGACCATCGCTGCATGACGCGCGTCGAAGCGGCCGCGGTCGCCGGCGAGACGCGGCGTCTCGTCGCGCTCGCCGCCCGCGCCCAGGAAGTCCCCGCTCATGGACACGCGCAGCAAGATCGTTAGCCTCGAGCAAGCGGCTGCGGCCGCCGCCGGGCGGCCGCTGATCGTGGCCGCCGGCTGCTTCGACGTGCTCGAAGCCGGGCACGCGCGCTTCTTGCAGCGCATCCATTCCGATGGCGCCGCGCTCCTGGTCGCCGTCTATGGCGACGCGGTCCTCTGCCGGCTTCGCGGCCAGGCCCGGCCGATTCTCGCCGAGCGGGCCCGCGCGCAGCTCGTCGCCGCTCTCGCAGCCGTGGACTATGTCTTAGTGTGGCCCGAGCCGTCGCTCGACGCTCTGGCCGCCCGCCTGGGCCCCAGGCGCGTCGAACACATCCCTGAGGAACGCAATATAATCGAAGTGGTACGGGAGCGGTCCCGGTAGCGCCGGGTCCGCGAGGCATGGATTCGACCGAGCCGGCTAACATCCTGGTGGTCCGCCTGGGGGCCATGGGCGACGTGCTCCACACGCTGCCCGCGGTCGCCACCCTCAAGCACAGCTTCCCGCGCGCTCACATCACCTGGGCGATCGAGCAGCAGTGGGCCGTGTTGCTGCGTGACAACCCCTCGGTCGATCGCGTGATTCCGCTCGACCTGCGCCGCTGGCGCCGCCGCTGGTGGCGCCTCGAGAACTGGAACGAGTTTGTCTCCACCTGCCGCGACCTGCGCACCGCCCGCTTCGATCTGGCGCTGGACTTTCAGGGACTCATCAAGTCGGCGATGGTGGCCACCGCCGCGCACCCCGACCGCATCCTCGGCTTTCACCAGAAGCTGGTGCGCGAGCGGGCCGCCGGCCTTTTCTATTCGGACAAAGTGCGCTCGGAGGCCCGCCACATGGTCGATCTGAATCTCGACCTGGTGGCTGCCGCCGGCGCTCATCACCGCTGCATCGCGTTTCCGCTGCCCGATGGCGCGCCGGAAGGCGGCCTGCCCTCTTCTGATTTTGTTCTCGCCAGCCCCATCGCCGGGTGGAAGGCCAAGCAGTGGCCGCCGGCTTACTACGCGCAACTGGCGCGGCGGCTGCGCGACCGCTACGGCTGGCCCCTGGTGATCAATTGCTCTCCGGCCGACCGCGGCGAAGCCGAGGCCATTGTGAAGCTGGCGCCGCCGGGGTGCTGCGCGCTCAACGTCACTTCCATCGAAGGCCTGATCGGGGTGACCCGTTGCGCGCGAGCGGTGGTGGGCCTCGATAGCGGCCCGCTGCACATCGCTGACGCGCTGGGCAAGCCCGGCGTAGCGCTCCACGGCCCGACCGATCCAGAGCGCAACGGGCCGTACGGGGACACGATCAGCGTCCTGCGCGCGCCTGGCGCGCCCACCACCCACCGCCGCTCCAAGACCATCAACCCCAGCATGGAAGCACTCGCGCCCGACGCGGTGTTCGAGGCCCTCGAAGCCCGCATCGCCCAATACTCGCTCCCGGAGCCACACCGATGAAACGAATCATCCTGTTCTTTTTTGCTGCCGCCCTTTGCGCCCAGCAGCAACCCTCCGCCCTGCTCAACCGCGCCGCCGCCCAGAAAGCCTATCAGCAAGTCATAGACCTGATGGACGCCACCTCGATCGCCGTGCCGGCCCTGTCCCGCGCCGGGCAGCCGCTGGTCGAAAACGCCAAGGAGGACGCCAAGTCGCTGCAATCCGGCCTTTACAACAACAGCGCCGTGCTCTACCGCCTCCTCACCAACGTGCGCGTCTACCTCGATCTGTCCGATGCGCTCCCCAAGCCCTACCCCTTCGCCGAGGACGCGCACAAGCAGCTCACCGCGCTGCGCGACGTGCACGAACGGCTGCTGGCCCATTTTCGCGCCCTGCTCGAATTGAAAGAGCAGCAACTCCGCAATCCCGATCGCGATAACCTCCGCCGCTACGCCGAGGCCGACCATTCGCTGCCCCCGCCCCGGCCGGCCGAGCAGCGCGTCGTCTTTCTGGGCGACTCCATCACCGACGGCTGGCGCCTCAACGAATACTTCGCCGACAAGCCCTACGTCAACCGAGGCATCAGCGGGCAGATCACCGGCGAGATGCTCGGCCGCATGAAGGCCGATGTGATCGACCTCAAGCCCGCCGCCGTGCTGATCCTGGCCGGAACCAACGACATCGCGCGCGGCGTGGCCGTCGCCACCATCGAAAATAATCTGTCGATGATCGCCGATCTCGCCGTGGCCAACCATATCAAGCCGATTTTCGCTTCGATCCTGCCGGTGAGCGATTACCACAAGGACCAGGACCCCGCCTACGAAATGACGAAGCCTCGCCCGCCGGCGACGATTCTGGCCATCAACTCCTGGATGCAGCAGATGTGCCGGCAGCGCGGCTTTACCTACTGCAACTACTTTGACGCGGTGGTGGACAAGGCCGGCTTTCTCCGCGCCGACTTTGCCAGCGACGGCCTGCACCCCAACGCCGCCGGCTACCGGGCCATGGGCCCCGTCGCCCAGGCCGCTATCGACCGCACGGTCGTCCCCACCGGCAAGAAGAAGCGGGAAAAGAAGCTTGGCCTTTTCTAAGCAGCTCGGCAAACTGCTGCCGCTCGCGCTGTGCGTTCTCGCAACCGGCGCCGCGCCCGGCCTGCAAACCGCGCTCCCCGGCGCGCCGCCCTTCAGCGCGCAGCTCCTCGAGAAGCTGAAGGCCGCCTGGGCCGCGCGCCCTCCGTCGTACAAGCCTCGCACCCGCCACCTGCGACCCAACGGCTCGCCGCTCTACACCAACCGCCTCTTCCTTGAATCCAGCCCCTACCTCCTCCAGCACGCCCACAACCCAGTCAACTGGTATCCCTGGGGTGACGAGGCGTTCGCCGTCGCCAGGAAACTCGGCCGGCCGGTGCTGCTGAGCGTCGGCTACTCAACCTGCCACTGGTGCCACGTGATGGAAGAGGAGTCGTTTGAAAACCTCGACATCGCCCGCTACCTGAACGAGAACTACGTCGCCATCAAAGTGGATCGCGAGGAGCGCCCGGACATCGACGCGATTTACATGAGCGCCGTCGAGGCGCTCACCGGCAGCGGCGGCTGGCCCATGACGGTGTGGCTCACCCCCGACCGCAAGCCGTTCACCGGCGGCACCTATTTCCCGCCCGACCAGTTCCTGGCAACGCTGCGCAAGTTGAAGGAGGCGTATGCGGCGCAGCCCGACCGCGTCGCCGCCTCCGCCGCCGAGCTGACGAAGGCAATCGAGCGGTCGCTCACGCCCACCGCCGGCCGTGGCCTACCTGACGCCAAAGTGCTGCGCGCCGCCGCCGGCCTCTACGAATCGCAGTTTGACGCGGTCAACGGCGGCCTGCAGGAAGCGCCAAAATTTCCGTCGAGCTTGCCTGTTCGTTTCCTGCTGAGTTACCACCGCCGCACCGGCGACGCGCAGGCGCTGCGCATGGCCGCGCTCACGCTGGAAAAGATGGGCAGCGGCGGAATGTACGACCAGATCGGCGGCGGCTTCCACCGCTACTCGACCGACGCGCGCTGGCTCGTCCCGCACTTTGAGAAAATGCTGTACGACAACGCCCTGCTGGCCATGGACTACGTGCAAGGCTACCAGGCCACTGGCCGCCCGGAATTTGCGCGCATCGCCCGCGAAATCCTCCGCTATGTCGAGCGTGACATGACCTCCCCGCAGGGCGCTTTCTATTCGGCCACCGACGCTGACAGCTTGAGCCCCGCCGGCAAGCGCGAGGAGGGCTGGTTCTTCACGTGGACGCCGGCGGAAATCGAGACGGTCTTGGGTCACGAGCGGGCGGCGCAGGTGGAAGCGTATTACGGCGTGACGGCGGCCGGCAATTTTCACGGCCGACATATTCTGCACACGGCGCAGCTTGCAGCCGAGCTGCCCGCTCCGATCCGGCAATCTCGAGAGTTGCTCTACGCGGCCCGCAACCGACGTCCGCATCCGCTGCGTGACGAGAAAATTCTTACGGCGTGGAACGGTCTCATGATCTCCGCCTGCGCCCAGGCCACGCTGACCCTCGGCGACGCGCATTACGCCGCGCGGGCTTCGCGCACCGCCGCGTTCCTGCTCGAGAATCTTCGCCGCAACGGCCGCCTGCTCCGCAGCTATACGGACGGCAAGGCCGAGCACGACGCCTATCTCGACGATTACGCCTTCCTCATCGCCGGCCTGCTCGATCTCTACGAGGCCACCGGCACGCCGCGCTGGCTCGAAGAATCCGTCGCCCTCGACCGTGTCCTCGAAAAGCATTACGAAGACGCCGCCGGCGGCGGTTTCTTCTCGACCGCCGACGACCACGAGCGTCTGCTCGCCCGCGAAAAGCCCGGCTACGACGGGGCCGAGCCTTCGGGCAATTCCGTCGAGGTCCGCAACCTGCTCCGCCTCGCCGAGTTCACCACTGACGAGCGATATCGCACGCGCGCCGAGCGCGCCCTCACCGCGTTCCACAACACCCTGGCGCAATCGCCTGCGGCGCTTTCCGAGATGTTGCTGGCCGCCGACTTCGACCTCGACACCCCCAAGGAGATCGTCATCGTGACGCCGAAAGACCGCAGCGAAGCCGCGCCGCTGCTCGCGCGCCTCGGCTCCGTGTTCCTGCCCAATCGCGTGCTGGTAGTGACGCCGCAGGGCGCGCCGCTCGCCGCGTTGTCAAAACTGGTTCCACTGGTCGAAGGAAAAACCGCCCAGAAGGGCAAGCCCACCGCTTACGTCTGCGAGAAGCGCGTCTGCCAGCTTCCCACCACCGATCCCGAAGTGTTCGCGAAGCAGCTTGCAAAAGTGCAGCCGCTCGCCCCGTGACCGCTCACGCCACGCCGTAGTTCTGGAACCACGCCAGCAGCCGCCGCCAGCCGTCCTGCGCATCTTCTTTCCGGTAACTCGGCCGGTAGTCGGCGTGGAAGCCGTGTGGCGCATTGGGATAGACGATGATCTCCGACGGATTGCCGGCCTTCCTCAAAGCCTGGCGCATCTGCTCCACGGTGCTCAGCGGGATGCCCTGGTCCTGGCCGCCGTAAAGCCCAAGCACCGGCGTCTTGAGCGTCTCCGCGATGTCGATGGGATGCTTGGGCTGCATGTTGCTGCGCTCGCCCACCAATCTCCCGTACCACGCCGCGCCGGCTTTCACCCTCGGGTTGTGCGCGCCATACAGCCACACGATGCGCCCACCCCAGCAGAACCCGGTCATTCCCAGCTTCGCCGTGTTGCCGTGCCCGGATTTTTCCGCCCACGCCACCGCCGCATCCAGGTCCGACATCACCTGCGCGTCCGGCACCTTCGAGACGACTTTCTGAATGATCTCGGCAGTCTCGGCCATCTTCGAAACGTCGCCCTGCCGTGCGTAGAGTTCTGGCGCGATGGCCAGATAGCCCTGCTTGGCAAAGCGCCGGCACACGTCCTTGATGTGCTCGTGCACGCCGAAGATCTCCTGCGCGACGAGCGCCACGGGAAACGATTTCCCCGACCTCGGTCTCGCCTGATACGCCGGAATCTCCCCGTCGCCGGCCGGAATCATCACCTCGCCGGCTTCGAGACCCTCGCTGTCGGTCGTGATCGTTTGCGCAGAAATCGGCAGCACTGCCGCGGCGAATCCCGCCGCCAGCTTGGTCACAAAAAAGTGGCGTCGATTCACTTCAGCCCGCATATTCAGCCTCCGTGTGCACGTTCGGACACGGCTCTCAGCATCGCATAAACAGCAGAAACCGGCAGCCCCATCACGTTGCAGTAGCAGCCGTCGATGCGCTGCACGAACTTGGAAGCCAGTCCCTGGATGGCGTACGCGCCCGCCTTGTCCATCGGCTCCCCGCTCGCCACGTAGGCCGCGATCTCAGCGCGGTCGAGCGGCCGGAACCACACGCGCGTTTCCACCACCGCCGTGCGCGGGCGGCCGGAGTCACGGTCGAGCAAACATACGCCCGTCAGCACCCGGTGCATGCGGCCCGAAAGCTGCCGCAACATCCGCGCGGCCTCCCGCTCATCAAGCGGCTTGCCAAGCAGACGGCTTTTACCTATTACCACGACTGTATCGGCGCCGAGCACCAGCTCGCCCGGCCGCGCCACCGCTGCGGCCTTCTCGCGCGCCAGCCGCCGGACGTAACGCGACGCCGATTCGCCGGGCTTCGGCGTCTCGTCCACCCGCGCCGGCCGCACCCGGCAGGCGATCCCGGCGCGTCGCAGAATCTCCCGCCGCCGCGGCGACGCCGAGGCCAGAATCAGAACGGGCTTCATGGTACAATCCGAATCTTATCCCACCATCCTCGGAGGCGCCCATGCAATCCGCCGCTGAACTTTTGCCCCAAGTTTATCGGAAACTCTCCCGCCAGGCGGCCGACGAGGAAGCCTTGCTGCTGGCCTTATGGCCAGTCGTGGTGGGGGAAAAAGTCGCCGCCCGCACGCACCCTGTGCGCCTGTTCGGCGCGACGCTCATCGTGGAAACCGCCGCGCAGGACTGGCGCCGGCAACTGGCCCGCATGACCGGTGAGATCGTCACGCGCCTCAACGCCGCCGCCGGCAAGCCCGTCCTGAAAGATATAGAGTTTCGCGTGGCCGTCCGCTCGGCCCCGCTGCCGCCATGCCGCGCCGCTTCCTCCACGGGGCTGCCCCAAGACGAGGCCGACGCCATCGCCGACCCCCACCTGCGCCGGCTCTATCGCCTCTCGCGCCGTCGCGCGCAGGCGAAGTGAGATAGCGGCATGAAAATTACGGAAAAAGAAGTCCGCTATGTCGCCGACCTGGCCAATCTCTCGCTCACCGACGACGAGGTTCGCAAATATTGCGCCGACCTCGACGAGATCCTCGCCTACGTCGAAAAGCTCAACGAACTCGACACCTCGCGGGTCGAGCCGATGGCGCAAGTGATTTTTGAGGCCGGCGAAACGGCCACGCTGCGCGCCGACAGCGTCGCGCCATCTTTTTCATCCGAGATTGCCCTGGCCAATGCCCCGCTCTCGGGCGCCGGCCAGTTCAAAGTTCCCAAAGTCGTCGAGCGCTGAATGGAGAACCTGAAAGCACTCACCATCGGCCGCATCCACGACGGTTTGCGCGCCCGCCAATTCAGCGCGGTGGAGCTGGCGCGCGAGGCCCTGCGAGT
>DASQHK010000429.1:0-6257 GCA_035632135.1 Bryobacterales bacterium | reverse complement strand
CAAGCCCGGGTCGATCACGCCGCACAAGAAGTTCAAGGGCGAGGTGTACGTACTGAGCAAGGAAGAGGGAGGACGGCACACGCCGTTCTTCAAGGGGTACCGGCCGCAGTTTTACTTTCGGACGACGGACGTGACGGGGGTAGCGGAGTTGCCGGCGGGGACCGAGATGGTGATGCCGGGAGACAACGTGAGCCTGGTGGTGGAGCTGATCACGCCGGTGGCGATGGAGAAGGGGCTGCGGTTTGCGATCCGGGAGGGCGGGCACACGGTGGGGGCCGGGACGGTGACGGAGATCGTGGAATAGGGGCTGCAGATGCCGAGAGAGATCATTACGTTTCAGTGTGGCGACTGCAAGAACCGGAACTATACAGCCACCAAGAATAAGAAGACGAACACCGAGCGTCTGGAGTTGAAGAAGTATTGCCGGCATTGCCGGAAACATACGGTGCACAAGGAAATTAAATGAAAAGCTGTCAGCGGTCAGAGCGGTCAGCCATCAGCCGTCAGCAGCGGCGGCTGCGCGGCTTGGGACTGAAGGCTGATGGCTGATGGCTGAAAGCTGATTTGTAGGGGCGTAGGTTCAACGGTAGACCAGCGGTCTCCAAAACCGCGAGTGGGGGTTCGAATCCCTCCGCCCCTGCCAGAAGTTGAAGTGATGGCGATCATGGCGAAAGAAGCAACCGAGGGCGTGGCAGGGGCGGTAGAGGCAGTCAAGAGCTGGCCCCAGACGGTGAGGAACTACATCGAGGGGCTGCGGGTGGAGATGCGCCGCGTCACTTGGCCAAACCAGAAACAAGTGCGCGCGACCACGGTGGTGGTGATCTTCACGGTGTTTGCGTTTGGAGCCTTCTTTTTTGTGGTGGACAACATCCTGACCGTGGCGATGAACCGCTTGTTCTCCTATTTCACAAAGTAGCGGAAGGCGTTAAGGTGAGCGATTTGGAAAAAATCACCGACGAGCAGGCCAACGAGACGAAGCCGGAGTCCGTTGCGGAAGAAACGTCGCTGCCCGGCCCGGAGGGCGCAGCAGAAGGCGCTCCACCAACCAGCGGCGTGGAGGGCCTGGGGGAAGACGCGCCGGTAAGTGTCTCTGGAGAGGCCCAAGCGCCAGCCGCCGCCCCAGACGTGACCGAGAATGCGGCGGCCGAGGCGGAAGCCGAAGGTGTCGGGGAGCAGGGCGAGGTGGAAGAGACCGCGGCGGAAGGCGGCGCCGAGGCTGCTCCCGTGCCGCTGCCGGCCCTCCCCAACACGGCGTGGTACATCATCCACACCTATTCGGGATTCGAAAATAAGGTCAAGGAAAGCCTGCGCAGCCGGGCTGAGGCGTTCGGTTATTCGGACAAGATCGGCGAGATCCTGATCCCGACCGAGGACGTGATCGAGCTGCGCGCCGGCAAGAAAGTCACCAGCAAGCGGCTCATCTACCCGGGCTATGTATTAGTTCAAATGGAGATGAACGACGAGCTGTGGCACGTGGTGAAGAACACGCCGCGGGTGACCGGATTTGTCGGCGGCGGCCACGCTCCCACGCCGCTGAGCGCCGACGAGGTGAACCAGATACTCTACCGGCAGGCCACGGCCGCCGACAAGCCGAAGCCCAAGATGACGTTCGGCAAGAATGAGACGGTGCGCATCGTCGAAGGGCCGTTCACCAACTTCACCGGCAAAGTGGACGAGATCAATACGGACCGCAACACGCTGCGGGTACTGGTGACCATCTTCGGGCGAGCGACGCCGGTGGAGCTTGAATTTTTGCAAGTAGAGAAGGTGTAGGCACATTGCTATGGCGAAGAAAGTCAAAAGCGAAATCAAGCTGCAGATCATGGCCGGCAAGGCCACGCCGGCGCCGCCGGTGGGTCCGGCGCTCGGCCAGGCGGGCGTCAACATCGTCGATTTCTGCAAGGCGTTCAACGCCAAGACCGCCTCCAAGGACCTGGACGGGCTGATCGTTCCGGTGGTGATCACGGTCTATACCGACCGTTCTTACACGTTCATCACCAAGACGCCGCCGGTGGCGGTGCTGGTGAAGAAGGCGGTAAACCTGGCCAAGGGATCGGGCGAGCCGAACAAGACCAAGGTCGGCAAGATCAGCCACAAGCAGGTGGAGGAGATCGCGCGGCAGAAAATGCCGGACCTGAACTGTCATACGATCGAGGCGGCGGTCGCCTGCGTCGAGGGGACGTGCCGCAGCATGGGAGTGGATGTAGGCTAAGTTTGCAGATTGTGGGAGGCCGCTGAAGGGCCGCTCGCGCCACGAGGGCATATGAAGACAGGGAAAAAATACCAGGCCGCAGCCAAGCAGGTGGAGCAGCGCAAATACAAGCTGGAAGAGGCTGTTCCGCTTCTCCAGAAAATCAAGTACGCGAAGTTCGATGAGACCGTCGAGCTGCACATGAAGCTGGGGGTCGACCCCAAGCACGCCGATCAGATGGTGCGCGGAACCGTCGTGCTGCCCAACGGCCTGGGAAAGTCGAAACGCGTGCTGGTGATTGCCTCCGGCGAAAAAGTGCTGGAAGCCGAGAAAGCGGGCGCCGATTACTCCGGCGGCGAAGAGCTGGTCACCAAAATCCAGCAGGAAAACTGGCTGGACTTCGACGCCGTGGTGGCCACTCCCGACATGATGCGCCACGTCGGCAAGCTCGGCAAGGTGCTCGGCCCGCGCGGGTTGATGCCGAACCCCAAGACCGGTACGGTGACCATGGACGTGGCCCAGGCGGTGAGGGAGATCAAGGCCGGCAAGGTGGAGTTCCGCGTGGACAAGACCGGCATCATTCACGCCCCGGTGGGCAAAGTCAGCTTCGAGACCGGCAAGCTGGTGGAAAACGCGGCGACCATGATCCAGTCCATCATCAAGGCCAAGCCGGCGGCGGCGAAGGGCAAGTACGTCCACAGCGCGACGTTGTGCTCCACCATGGGCCCCGGGCTGGGCATCGATGTGTCGTCGATGGAGACCAAGGCGACCGCGTAGGGAAAGAGGCGACCAATGAAAGAGAAATCGAAGAAGAAGGAAGAGGTCGAGCAGCTCCATCTCGAGCTGGAGAAGACCAGGAACCTGTTTGCCGCCTCGTTCCAGGGCATCAAGGTGCAGGAGGACTTCGAGCTGCGCAAGCAGGTGCGGGCGGCCGGAGGGCGGTATCGCGTGGTGGCCAATCGCCTCGCGCGGGTGGCCTCGCAGGGGACCCCGGCCGAGCCGCTCTTGCAGGGTTTGAAGGGCATGACGTCGATTGTGCTGGCCGACAAGGACCCCGTGGCGCTGGCCAAGGCGCTCACCGCTTACGCCAAGAGCAACCCTGTGTTTTCGTTCCGCGCCGGGCTGGTGGAGGGCAAGGTCGTCGACGTGAACCAGATCGCCGAGCTTGCCAGCCTGCCGGGCAAAGAGGCGATCTACGCGAAGTTACTGTTCCTGATCCAGGCCAGCGCGCAGCGACTGGTAACGGTGGTGGGCGCGGTCGGCCGCAACCTGGCCGTGGTGGTGGATCAAGGAGTGAAGGAAGAAAAATTCAAGGCTTAGCCGCAGGGGCGCAGACGCGCAGAGGAACCGAAAGGGCTGCTCTGCGGCTCTGTGACCCGGTGGCAAGAAAACAAAGGAGTAGTCCCAAATGGCTGATGTCAACGCAATCGCAGAACAGATTCAAGGCTTAACCTTGCTGGAGGCGGCCGAGTTGGTGAAGGTGCTGGAAGCCAAGCTGGGCGTTTCGGCGGCCGCAGCCGCACCGGTGGCCGTGATGGCCGGGGCGGGGGCTGCGCCGGCCGCAGCAGCGGCGGAAGAAAAAACGGAATTCACCGTCATTCTGACCTCTGCCGGCGCGAGTAAGATCAACGTTATCAAGGCTGTACGAGAGATCACCAGCCTCGGCCTGAAAGAGGCCAAGGACTTGGTGGACGGCGCCCCCAAGCCTATCAAGGAGAACGTTTCCAAGCAGGAGGCCGAGGATCTGAAGAAGAAATTCACCGAGGCCGGGGCTACTGTCGAAATTAAATAGCCGTAGCCCTTGCAACGGTCGGCGGTTTGGGGTAGACTGGAAATTCGAGTACCATGTTCGTACTCCGCTCGCTGGATTCGTGCTAGTGCACAATTTCTTGGGGGGATGGCTTCGCACTTCGCTGGAAGCTGCGACGAGGCTACGTCCGGCTTTTTTCTGTCGGGCCGTTCCATTTGTGTCCCCACTCTGGGAGCTGTTTTCCCCCGTCTCTTCCTACCCGCGTGTTGCCGCAGAGAGCAGGACCGGCCGGCGGCATCGCGGCGGCGCGCCGCGGTCGTTGGTCCATTGGTAGCTGATCTCACAAGATAGGCCGAGTTGTCGGCCTTTGGTCTGCTTTTCAGGAGCTTGTCTGATGGAATCAAGAGTTAATGGCAATTCCCGTGAGCGTCTGGATTTCTCCAAAATCAAGACGACCATTCCCATTCCGAACCTGATCGAGGTCCAGAAGAATTCTTACGAGCGTTTTCTGCAGATGGATCTGCTGCCGAGCGAGCGCGAAGACACCGGGCTGCAAGCGGTGTTCAACTCGGTGTTTCCGATCACCGACTTCCGCGGCGTGAGCCAGCTCGAGTTCGTCGACTACTCGATCGGCAATTGGGAGTGCAAATGCGGGAACCTGCGCGGGCTGCATCACCTGCGGTCCACGTGCAAGAACTGCGGGGCCACCATCCGCACCGACCCCTACCACGCCGGCGACATCGCCTGCGCGCGCTGCGGCACCTATAACAAGAACATAGTGACCTTCTGCAACAAGTGCGGCGACCCGGTGGGACTGCAGCTCAAGTACGACATGGCGGAGTGCCAGGAGCGCGGCATGACGTTCGCCGCCCCGCTCAAGGTCACCATCCGGCTCACGATTTACGAGAAGAACGCCGAGACCGGTGAAAAGACCATCCGCGACATCAAGGAACAGGAGGTGTTTTTCGGCGAGATCCCGCTGATGACCGACAACGGCACCTTCATGATCAACGGGACCGAGCGTGTCATCGTCTCGCAGTTGCACCGCTCGCCGGGCGTGTTTTTCGAGCGGCAGGTGGCGACGAACTACTTCCTGGGCAAGATCATCCCCTACCGCGGGAGCTGGGTGGAGTTCGAGTACGACAGCAAGAACCTGCTCTACGTGCGCATCGACCGCAAGCGCAAGTTTCTGGGCTCCATCTTCCTGCGCGCCCTGGGCCTGAAGAACGATGAAGCGATCCTGCGGACGTTCTACACCATCGACAAGATCGCCATCAAGAACAAGAAGCTTTACTGGGCCGTGTCGGAGGCCCTGATCGGGCTGAAGCTCTCGCATAACGTGGTGTCGAAGGGCGAGGTCGTGGTTCCCTCCGGCCGCAAGATCACGCCGTCGGTATTGAAGGAGATCCAGAAGGCGAAGATCCAGCAGGTGGAGGTTTCGGCGAACGATCTCGAAGGCGCTTACATCGCCGCCGACGCGGTGGATCTGACTTCGGGCGAAGTGCTGGCCGACGCCAACGCCGAGCTGACCACCGGGCTGATCTCGACCCTGCTCGACTCCGGCGTCGAGCAGTTCGAGATCTTCTTCCCGGAGCGCGACCAGGCGGGCGTGGTCATCTCCCAGACGCTCAAGAAAGATACGCTGAAGACGCAGAAAGACGCCCTGGTCGAGATTTACCGCAAATTGCGGCCGGGCGATCCGCCCACGCTCGAGACGGCCACGCAGCTTTTCCGCAGCATGTTCTTCGACCCGCGCAAGTACGATTTCTCGCGCGTGGGCCGCATGAAGTTCAACATCAAGATCCATGAGCAGATTGACAAGACCCTGCTCGACAAGCGCACGCTCGACCCCGAAGATTTTTACGCCGTCATCTCCTACCTGCTGAAGCTGCGGCGCAATGTCGGCGCGGTCGACGACATCGATCACCTCGGCAACCGCCGCGTGCGCGCGGTGGGCGAACTGCTCGAAAACCAGTTCCGCATCGGCCTGGTCCGCATGGAGCGGGCCATCAAGGAGAAGATGTCGGTCTACCAGGAGATGTCCACGGCCATGCCGCACGACCTGGTGAACGCCAAGCCGGTGATGGCCGCCATCCGCGAGTTCTTCGGATCGAGCCAGCTCTCGCAGTTCATGGACCAGACCAACCCGCTCAGCGAGATCACCCACAAGCGGCGGCTGTCGGCCCTGGGGCCGGGCGGCTTGTCGAGAGAGCGCGCGGGGTTTGAAGTCCGCGACGTGCACCCCACGCACTACGGCCGCATCTGCCCCATCGAGACGCCGGAAGGCCCCAACATCGGGCTGATCAGCTCGCTTTC
>DASQHK010000428.1:0-3219 GCA_035632135.1 Bryobacterales bacterium | reverse complement strand
CGGTCATACAAGTCCCAGTTGTCCTTGCTCCATTCCTCCAGAGCGCGCCGCTCGGCCTCGCCCAATACCGTCACTTCAAAAACGGCTCCGCGCGGGAGCATGCGGTTGTCCAGACCAAATTGGCCTTCGCAGACAATCCTTACCCGCTTGACGCGATCGAGCGTCCCGGCCATCTCGTGCGCCACCACGGCCGAGCTGGTGATGATGCCGTCCACCACGCCCGTGCAGATGAGTTCCGCCAGGAGCGTTGTCACGCCCTCGTGGATATTGGGCCCGCTGCCGGTAGCCACGAGGACCTTCCCGCCGCGCTGCTTCGCCTCGATGATCCGGCGGGCGGCGAGCCGGGTGTGCTCCCGTGAGGTTGCAGGCAGCCTGGAATACCACTCGTGGATCGCTGATCGCTCGGGCTTCATGTCCCCGCCCCGCACCCTGCGCCGCTCACGCTTCCTTACCTGGTTTTCACGCCTCTCGGATTCACGACCACGTGCTTGATCCGCTCCCGCTTCCAGGTATAGGTGATATACAGATTGCCGTCACGCCCCTGAATGACCGCCGGGTAGGAATACTCGCCGGGCTCGTTTTCGAGAATGTATCGCGTCCCCCACGTCTTCCCGTCATCCTCGGAAAACGCCAGGTTCAGCGGGCTGCGAGCCGTTGCCGTATTGTTGAAGACCAGCGCCACCCGCCCGTCGGTCATCTTTACGGCGTCAATCGCCGCGTCGGGATTCGGCAGCGCAGTTTTTGTCACCGGCCCCCAGGTCCGCCCGCCGTCCGTTGAGGTGGATTCCACAATCGCGCCGATCGCCCGGGTGGAGCGCATCAGCGCTCTCACGCGCCCATCCTTCGTCTCCCAGACCGTCGGCTGAATCAGCCCCTTGCGAATACCGTCGTAAACCAGCGGTCCGTGAATGGTCCACGTCCTGCCGCTGTCGGTGCTTCGCAACATCCAGGCGGTATAGGTCTGATAAGCTTCCACCGACGTCCCCGCCAGGATCGCTCCGTCGGAAAGAAGGATCGGCTTCGACCGGATGGGGCCCAGAAGCCCCGCTGGCAAATACGTGACATCGCTCCACGTGCTCCCATTGTCTTCGGAGATACGATAGGCGCCGATCCATTCCCGCTCGTTCGGCCCGACTTTGAAAAACAGCCACACCCGCCCTCCGGCGTCGCGGAACAAAACGGGGTTCCACTTCGGGACGTCCGAGAAATGAGTCATGGCTTCGGGAAGGGACCACGTCCCGCCCTTCGGCTTGCGGGACATCCAGATCTCCACGCTATTGTCTCCTTCATGCTTCCCGCCAAACCAGGCCGCCAGCAATTTGCCGTCCGGCAATTCCAGAATCGTCGAGGCGTGGCACTGCGCGAAGGGCGCCTTCTCAAAAATGAACTCGGACAGCTCCGTCTTCACCTTCACGTCCTGGCCCAGAGCGCGAAAGCTCATCACTCCGGCCGCGAGAGCGATCCACAAAGGAGCCGCCGCTTTAGACATGAAAACGAATCTACCACGAGACGCGGAACGCAGCGATTGTGGTAAAGATGGAACCTTATGAGTCACTCCGCGTGTGCCCGCCTTTTATTCACGATGCTTCTGGCAAGCGCCGCCTGGGGTCTGGACTTGAGCGACGCAGTCGTGGTCGCTCCCGGCGCCTCCCCCATGCCGGTCGAGAAAGCATCGCAAATGTTGCGCGAAGAGGTGGAGAAACGAACCCAGTGCCGACTCCCGGCGAGCCACTCCCTGCCCGGCGACGGCCGGCCGGCCATCCTGGTCGGAACCACCAGCCAACTGCGCGGCGCGGCGCCCGATCTGGTCCGCCGGCTTCCTGCTGCTCCTTCGGGCTCCGATGGCTTTCGCGTCGCCGTGCTGGGACGCACTGTCGTGGTCGCGGGCAATAGCGATCGGGCCGCCGTGTTCGGCGCCGGCTACCTTCTGCAGCACATGGAGATGCGTCGCGGCAAAATTCTGCGAGTCGCCGACGACTTGCAGGCAGCGACGGCGCCCAAATACCCGATTCGCGGCCATCAGCTCGGCTACCGGCCAAAAGTGAATGCCTACGATGCATTCACGGTTCCTATGTTCGAGCAGTACATCCGCGACCTCGCCGTCTTCGGCACAAACGCCATCGAGCTTATTCCGCCGCGCTCGGACGACGCCGACCAGAGCCCCCATTTCCCCCTCCCCAAAATCGAAATGATGGAGGAGGTCTCTCGCCTCTGCAACGAGTACGGACTGGATGTCTGGATCTGGTATCCGGCGATGGACAAGGACTACTCGAATCCGGCGACGGTCGATTTCGCGCTAAAGGAGTGGGAAGAAGTGTTTCGCCGCCTGCCCCGCATCGACAACGTCTTCGTGCCCGGTGGCGACCCGGGCCACACCCAGCCGAAATACCTGCTGGCGCTGCTCGAAAAGCAGACCGCAAGCCTACACAAGTACCATCCGAAGGCCAGGATGTGGGTCTCGCCGCAGGGGTTTTCGAAGGAGTGGATGGAGGAGTTCTACCAGCTTCTCCAGGCCGAGCCGCAATGGCTGGCCGGCGTTGTGTTCGGTCCGCAGGTGCGCGACAGCCTTCCGGAACTGCGCAAGCGGGTTCCGCGCCGCTATCCCATCCGCCGTTACCCCGACATCACACACAGCATCAATTGCCAATACTTCGTGCCCGACTGGGACCTGGCCTACATGGTGACCGAGGGCCGCGAAGTCGCCAACCCGCGGCCGCTCGATGAAAAAGCGATCTTTGAAGCGTACAAGGACTATGCCATCGGCTTCAGCACGTACTCGGAGGGCGTGAACGACGACGTAAACAAGTTTGTCTGGAGCATCCTCGGCTGGGATCCCAATGCCGACCTGGCGGCGTCTCTCCGCGAGTTTGGCCGCTACTTCCTCGGCGACGAAGTGGGCGACGATTTCGCCGCCGGCCTTTTCGCCCTGGAACGCAACTGGCGAGGCCCGCTGCTTACCAACGAAGGCGTGGAGACGACGTTCCAGATCTTCCGCGAAATGGAGAAACGCGCCACGCCGCAAATGAAGCTCAACTGGCGCTTCCAGCAGGCGCTCTATCGCGCCTACTACGACGCCTACCTGCGGCATCGGCTGATTTATGAGACGGCGCTCGAGCAGCAGGCCCTCGAAGGGCTTCGCCAAGCCTCGCGCGTCGGCTCGCTCGTGGTTGTTGAGAGAGCGAAGCAAATCCTGGACAAAGCAGTGACCGAGCCGGCGGC
>DASQHK010000427.1:0-7011 GCA_035632135.1 Bryobacterales bacterium | reverse complement strand
AGCCGTCCGTTGAGGTGGTCGGTCTCGTGCAGGAACGCGCGCGCCAGCAGCTCCTCGCCCGCCATCTCGAACGTCTTGCCCTTCACGTCCTGCGCGCGCACGGTCACGCGGTTGGGCCGCCGCACGTCCTCGCGAAACCCGGGCAGGCTCAGGCAGCCCTCCTCGCTGGTCTGCCGGCCTTCGGTGTGGATGATCTCGGGATTGATGAGGACGAGCTTCTCCTTCTCGTTTTCGCCGAGCGAGCAGTCGATCACCGCGACGCGCTTGGAGATGCCGATCTGCGGCGCCGCCAGCCCCACGCCCTTGGCCGTGTACATCGACTCGAACATGTCGGCGATCAGCTTGTCGAGTTCGGCCGTGCCAAACTCGCTGATCGGCTCCGCGCGCCGCTCGAGCACCGGGTCGCCGTACTTGACGATCTTGTAGACCATGGAAAATACCGCCAGCTAACGCGCGCGGCTCGGAATCGGCAGTTTACCGAGCCGCGACCGTGAGGGAGCGGACCCGCGAACCCTTTTTCAGCAGCACACTAGAAATCTCTCACCTGCTGCAAGTAGCCCTCGAAGTTCCGCTTCATCTCGGCCAGCGAATCGCCGCCGAATTTTTCGCTGGCCGCCGCCGCGAGCGTCAGCGCGACCATCGCCTCGCCGATCACCGCCGCCGCCGGCAGCACGCACACGTCGGAGCGCTCGTAAGCGGCCAGCGACGTTTCCCGCGTGCGCAGATCAACCGACGCCAGCGGCTTGCGCAACGTCGAGATCGGCTTCAGATACCCGCGCACCACCACGTCCTCGCCGTTGGTCGTGCCGCCTTCGAGGCCCCCGGCGCGGTTCGAAGGCCGCGTGAACCGGCGCTGCTCGCGGGCGTAGCCGATGGGGTCCTGCACCTTCGAGCCGGGCGAAACGGCGGCCTCCATGCCCCGCCCGATCTCGACCGCCTTCACCGCCTGCATCGACATGATCGCCTGCGCGAGCTTGCCGTCGAGGCGCGCGTCCCAGGTCGTATGACTACCCAGGCCGGGCGGCACGTGGTGCGCCACCACTTCGAAGACGCCGCCCGCCGTGTCGCCGGTGCGCAGCGCCTCATCCACCACTCCCTTCATGCGCTGCTCGGCCTCGGCGTCCACGCAGCTCAGCAGCACCTCGTTCTTGCTTTCGAGCGCCACCAGCTCTTCCCACGCCGCCGCGCGGCCCAGAAACGCGTGCCCCACCGCGATCACGTGCGACAGCACCTGGATGCCCAGATCCGCCAGCAGCAGCTTGGCCAGCCCGCCCGCCGCCACCCGCGCCGCCGTTTCCCGCGCGCTCGCCCGCTCCAGGATGTAGCGGGCCTCCGGGAAATTATATTTCAGGCAGCCGGCCAGGTCCGCATGCCCCGGCCGCGGCCGGTAGAGCGGCTTGGCCTTCTCCGCGCTCCCGGCGTAGTCCTCCACCGGCAGGGCTTCGGTCCAGTTCTGCCAGTCGCGGTTGCGGATCACCAGCGCCACCGGCGAGCCGATGGTTTTGGAGTGCCGGACACCCGAAACAATCTCGACACGATCTGTTTCAATCTTCATGCGCCCGCCGCGCCCGTAGCCCTGCTGCCGGCGCCACAACTGGCGGTTCAGAAATTCGGCGGACACGGGCACACCGGCGGGCAGGCCCGTCACGGTGGCGACCAGGCACTCTCCGTGAGATTCTCCAGCGGTTTAAAAGCGCAGCATACGCGGCGCGAGGCGAGGCTAAAACCCTCATCATAGCGAAGCGGCGCGGGCAAAAGAAAGGCAAAATCGCGACGCCGCCGCTGCCAGACGCGAGCGGCCGGCTGCCGTTCAGGCCCGGCGCGCCGCCTGATAAACTGATATTCGTGCCTGCCGTGGAAAGCGATTTGGCGCGCTTGTTCGAGCAGCCGGAAGAGGCCATCGACCTGGGCCGCGCCGCCCTGCTGGTGGCTTGCACCGAGTATCCCGAGCTGGACCTAGGAGCGGAGCTGGCGCGCCTGGACGGGCTGGCCCGCGAGGCCGAGCCCCACCTCCGCGTCCAGGCCGGCAACCCCGGCCGTGTCGCCGCGCTCTGTTTCTACCTGGCCGACGTCTGCGGCTTTCACGGCAACGAGCACGACTACTACGACACCAAGAACAGCTTCCTCAACCAGGTGCTCGAGCGCAAAACCGGCATTCCCATTACGCTGTCGGTCGTCTACATGGAGGTCGGCCGGCGCCTGGGCCTGCCGCTTTTCGGGGTCGGGCTGCCGGGCCATTTTCTGGTGAAATACCAGGACTCGCGCCAGGCGCTGTTCTTCGATCCCTTTCACGGCGGGCGCCGGATCACGGCAACCGACTGCCGCGGGATGGTCACCGAGATGTACGAAGGCAAGATCCAGTTCCAGGAGGAATTCCTGGCGGCGGTGACCAAGAAGTATATCCTGCTGCGCATGCTGAACAACCTGCGCGGCATCTACCTGAATCACCGGCAGCTTCGCAAGGCGCTGCTGGTGGTGGAAATGATCCTGTCGCTCGAGCCGGATTCGGGCGCCGACCTGAAACAGCGCGGCCTGATCCATTACCGGCTCCACAACTACCGTCAGGCGCGGCAGGACCTGGAGAGCTACCTCTTGCTGATGTCCAAAGTGCTGGACGCCGAAGAAGTGAAGCAGACGCTGACGGAGATGAAACGGTTCTCCGCCATGCTGAACTGATCCATGCCCGAGCGCCCGCTGCGCGTTCTGTTCGTCTTCGGCACGCGCCCGGAGGCGATCAAGCTGTGCCCCCTGGTCAAGCGCATTGAGAAGGAGCCGCAGCGCTTCGAGGCGCGCGTCTGCGTGACCGCGCAACACCGGCTGATGCTCGACCAGGTGCTCGAGGCGTTTCAGGTCGAGCCGCACCACGACCTGGACATCATGCTGCCCGGCCAGACCCTCTCGCAGCTTACCGCCCGGGCGGTCGAGAAGCTCGCGCCGGTGGTCGAGCGGGAGCGCCCCGACGTGGTCGTGGTGCAAGGCGATACGACTACGACCTTCTGCGCCGCGCTGGCCGGCTTTTACGCCCGCATCCGCGTGGCCCACGTGGAGGCCGGCCTGCGCACCGGCGATAAGTATCAGCCCTATCCGGAAGAGATCAACCGCGTGCTCACCACGCGCCTGAGCGACCTGCACTTTGCCGCCACCGAAGAAGCCGCCGCCAACCTGCGGGCGGAGGGCGTCCCGGCGGCGGCCATCTTCGTCACCGGCAACACGGTCCTCGACGCCGTGCTGTTCATCCGTGACCAGCTCGAAAGCGGCGCGCTCCCGCGAGCCGAGTGGCCGTTTCTCAATGCGCGGCGGAAGCTCATTGTCGTCACAGCGCACCGGCGGGAGAGCTTCGGCGCAGGCTTCGAGCGCATCTGCGAAGCGCTCGCGAAGCTGGCCGAGCGGCCGGATGTCGAGATCGTCTACCCGGTGCACCGCAACCCCAACGTGCAGGAGCCGGTACGGCGGCGGCTCGCCGGGCGCGCCAACATTCACCTCCTCGAGCCGCTGGAATACGTGCCCTTCGTGGACCTGATGACGCGCAGCTACCTGATCCTGAGCGACTCGGGCGGCGTGCAGGAAGAAGCGCCGTCGCTCGGCAAGCCGGTGCTCGTGCTGCGGGAGAAAACCGAGCGCCCAGAGGCCGTGCGTGCCGGCACAGTACGGCTGGTAGGCACCGACGTGGAGAAGATCCTGCGCGAGGCGAACAAGTTGCTCGACGGCCCCGAGCACTACCGGAGCATGGCGCGGCGCATCAACCCCTATGGCGATGGCCACGCCTGCGACCGCATCGCAGAGATCCTGGGAAGCGAGCTGCGCAGCCCCTGAGCCACACGAAGCAGCGCCTCCAACGCGGCGCCGACGCAGCGGACCCGCCCGCCGCCACCCTTAAAACATGAGCCGCAGCTCCATGGTGATCGCCCGCGGGCCAACCTGGACGCCGGTCGGGCGGCCAAAGTTCGCGTTGCCGATCGTGCCGTTGATGCCTCCAAAATCCGTGCGGTTGAAGGGATTGAAAGCGTTGGCGCGATACTGGAAGCTCACCCGCTCCCAAAGCGAGAACGACTTGGCGAGCGAGATGGCCTCGTAGCGATACCACGGATTGCGGAACTGGCTGTTGTAAATCGAAGTGGCCCCCAGGTTGAACGCCGGCGCCGTCGCAAAGGGGGAGTTCGCCGCGTAGTTGAACCAGCGCGCGTTGGGGTTATTCGGATCGAGGTCCGTCGCTGATATGCCGGTCCGGATCGGCAGCCCCGTGCTATTCGCCTTAGTGAGCGGAGCAAAAATCGGCCCCGACAGCGGATTGCCCGGCGTGATGATCTGAATCAAGCCGCCGCTGCGGTACTGACCCAAACCGGACAGCGTCCAGCCGCCCGCCACCAGGTTCAGAGCCCGGCCCGCCGATCCCAGGTACCGGCGGCCCTTGCCTACAGGCAAGTCATAGCTCACCAGCAGGTTGACCACGTGGGGCAGATCCATGAACGAATAGGTCTTGGCATCATTGATGTTGTAGGAATCCTGTGTCTGGACGTTGGATCCCTGGCTGAAGATCTGCCGGTAGGTCATCAGGGAAAGACTCTTCGACCACACCCAGCTTCCCGTCAGATTCAAAGCGCCAAACCTGTGCTCGACCTTGGTCTGCAAGGAGTCATACCAGGTCTTGCCCACGCCCGCGTTGGCATCGAACATGTCGCCGTACTGCGGGTAGGGACGCAGCGCCTGGGCCAGGGTCGCGCCGCCTTTCCAGCCGGCGGCGAAGCCGGGGAACGGCTCCTTATAACCAGCAGCCACCACGGCCGGGTCCAGGATGTTCTTGGTGAGTAGTGAGCCGAGCGAGAGATAACCCGTAGGAAGCTGGTTCAAATACACGGTCGAGTTCAACCCCCGGCCGCGGCTGCCCACGTAGGCCGTCTCAAAGAGCCAGTTCTTGAACTCGTGCTGGATCGTAAAGCTCCAGTTGTAGATGCGGGGCGCCTTGCCGAAGTTGGGCCCGATGCGATACACGCTGTTGAAGTTGTCGTAGCTCGGGTCCAGGAACGGCGGCGGCTTGAAAGTCGAAGGCGGCTTGACTCCACCCTGATCCCAATTGAATGCCGGGTTCACACCATCGGAGACCTGCGAGAAGCTGCCGTTGAAGCCATCCGTGCAGCCGCAGCCGCCGTTGCCTAGTGTCTGATAGTAAGTGCCGAAGCCGCCGCGCAAGACGGTTTTGTCGGTGGCGCGGTAAGCGAATCCGGCGCGCGGGCCGACATCGGAAAAATCGGTGGGATAGGGCCGCCTTTGCCCGGTGCGGCCGGCGCCGATCCCCATGAAAACCATCGCCCCGGGAAGCCCGTTGGCGCCGGGGTTCGATTTGTTCAGATCGACGGTGGAGTAATTGCCGTTGAAGTCATACCAGCCGATGGGAACCTCGTAACGCACACCATAGTCCAACGTCAGGCGCGGCGTCAGACGCCAGGTGTCCTGCACGAAGCCCCCTTGATACCCGTAGCGAATCTGGCCGGCGTTCACCGGCTGCGCCGTCGAGTAGCCATAATCGGCCGCGCCCAGCAGGAAGCTGGCGAAAGCATTGCCGGTGGTGGTGAGAGCCGTGGGCGACGCCGTCTGGGCCCGCGAGAAGTAATAAAAGCCGTTGGTCCCGGCCCAATCGACGTAATTGCCGCCAAAGGTGCGCAGCCGGCGGATATCCCATCCCGCCTTGAACTGGTGGGCTCCACGAATCCAGCTAATCTGCTGGTTGACATGTAAGGTCCAGTTCAACTGGCCGCCGTCGTTGACTTTGCCCTGATTCATCCCCCAGACTGTATTGCCCCCAGGCAAGGCGCGCGATCCCCCGAGCGCCACCCCGGGAAGCCCCGGCGACGGGAGATCGGTTTCAAATCCGATGACTGGCGTTGCGTCCGGCTTGCCGGAAAGAGGCAGCCCAATTTTCGACGCGAAGCCGTTTTGCAAAGGATTGTTCCAGAACTGTTGCGTGCGGCTGAATCCGAACGTGGTATGCAGCAGCAGAGTGGGCCGGATCACAAGATCGTGGTTGACGCGGTAGTTGTCAGGCTGCTGGTAGGTGTCCAAACCGTTGCTCAGCGGTCCGGGCCAGTATTGCACGATGCTGCTGAGCTGATTCTCATGGTCAAACCAGAACGCGATGCGGTTGTTCGACGTGATCGAATGGTCCAGTTTCACCGACCAGATGTAGTCATTGATTGTGGTCTGCTGGATGAACTGGTAGTTGCCCTGCGTGCCGGGCGAGGTCGGGTCGGGAATGAACGGCAGAATATTGGCGCTGATCTTGCTCCACTGGCTCTTGGGAATGATGTTTCCCGCGAAGGGCGTCCGGGTGCTCACGCCGTTCGCCAGCGCGGTCGAGTTCGGGTCGTAGATCGGCGATGACAGCTCGCTAAAATTGCCCTGCTTCATCAGCGAGGTGGGAACCGTTTCCCCGGCGTTCACGCCGATCGAGGCGGGCTGAACAATCTTGGTATAGGTGAAAAAGAAGAAAGTCTTGTTGCGCCCGTCATAAATCTTCGGCAGCCAGACGGGACCGCCCGCCGTGCCGCCCTCCTCGTTGTAGCGCACCTTGGGCCGGTAGCCCGCAGGATTGGAGCGGTTCTGGTTGACGCTCCAGCCGGCCGCCTCGAAGATATCGCGCTTGAGGTTCAGGAAGGCGGAGCCGTGGATGTCGTTGGTGCCGGACTTGGTCGCAAAAAGCTCCAGCCCGCCACCCAGTCTCCCGTACTCGGCGTTGAACGAAGATGTCACCAGCTTGAACTCCGAGTAGGCCTCGTATCCGGGGAAGTTGAAGACCACGCCGCCGGACTCCGGGATGGTCAGGCTCGCGCCGTCGATCTCCACCTCTTTCGCCCGGCCGTTCGAGCCGTTGATGCTCGTCTCGCCCCAGCCGTTCACCCCCGGCATATAGCCGACGAAGGCCTCCGCGTTCCGCAGCGACCCGTTCCATAGCGGCAAGTTGGCCAGCAACTGCGGGCTGAGGTTCTGCCCGCGCGTAGGCGTCGCAGTTTCGAGCAG
>DASQHK010000426.1:0-2829 GCA_035632135.1 Bryobacterales bacterium | reverse complement strand
GCGTCGGTGCGCGAAGTGCTGCTCGCGTTTTGCGACGATGCGAATGCGCAGAAGATGGTGGCGGAGCTGCTGGGCGCGCCGGCAAGCAGCGCCGAGCGGCGGCTGTTTCTGCTGGACACGATCGATGGCTGCCGGATGAAGGAGTTTCCGGCGGCGTGGGTGCAGGCGATTGGAAAACAGCTCGATGCGCCGGACGCGCGGCTCCAGATGCGGGCGGTGGGGCTGATCCGGTCGCGCGGAATTACGGGGCTTGATGAGGCGCTGGGGCGCCTGGCAGCAGCGGCCGCGACGCCCGATGACCTGCGAACCTCGGCGCTGGCGGCGCTGATCTCGCGGCGTCCGCAGCTTGATGCGGCAGCGTTCGATTTCCTGCTGGCACGGCTCGATCCGCACTCGGATGCGGCGCTGCGCCTGGCGGCGTCCGAGGTGCTGGGAAGGGCCGAGCTGAGCCATGAGCAGTTGCTGACGCTGGCCCAGCGCTATTTGCCGCAGGCCGACCCGCTGGCGGTGCCGAACCTGCTCGAGGCGTTCCGAAACGCGAGCCGCGATCCGAACGGCGAACAAGTCGGAATGGCGCTGGTCGGGGCGCTCGAGAAATCGACCGCTTCCATCGGCAATATGGGAGGCAAGCGTCTCGATCAACTGCTAAAGAGCTTTCCACCGCAGGTGCAGGCGGCGGCGAAGCCGCTGTTTGCGCGCTTCGAGAAGGAGCAGCAGGCGCGCATCGAGCGGCTGCGCCAGCTCGCGCCGCTGCTGACGGCGGGCGGAGATGTGGGCCGCGGGCGGAGGGTGTTTTACGGCAAGAAGGTGGGTTGCTACAAGTGCCACACGATCGGGGCCGAAGGCGGGCACGTTGGGCCGGACCTGACCGGCGTGGGGGCGATTCGCTCCGGACACGATCTGCTGGAGGCGATTGTGTTTCCGGGCGCGAGTTTCGTGCCAGGCTACGAGGTCTACCGCGTCGAGACGGCGGGCGAGGCGCTGACGGGGCTGATCGTGCGGCGCACGCCGGAGGCCGTCGTGCTGCTGACCGGGCCGAACGGCGAGGAGCGCATCCCGCGCAACAAGATCGTCTCGATCCAGCGCTCGGATGTATCACTGATGCCGGATGGGCTCGATGAGAGCCTGACGCGGGAGGAGCTAACGGACCTGCTGGCGTTCCTGCAATCGCAGAAATCGCGCGGGGACGTGCTGGCGATGAGCGGGCACGGCAACGGGGCAGAGGTGAGGCCGTGAAGCTGGGCCGCTCGCTTCTCGCTGGAATCCTGCTCGGGACCCTGGCGCTCGCGGCGCAGGGTGAGCGGCAGGAGGAGCAGCGGCGCATCCAGGAAATCCAGGCCAAGATCAAGCAGGGCGTGCAACCCACGCAGGAAGAGAGGCAGTTTTTCAAAGAAGTGCAGGCGCGGCGGCGGGCGGAGTATGCCAGGGAGCATCCGCCGCGCGAGTCGACGGGGCTGGTTCCGCTGCCCGATTTGGGGAACGGGACTTACAGCGGCGAGCAAGCCGGGCTGTATCCGGGAGGCGAAAGTGTTGCGCCGGCGCCGCACTGGAAAGCGGGGCTAAAGCTGGCGCGCGAGATTGTTCCACTGGACACGGAGGGGCGGCGCGCCAAGGACGGCTGGATCGTGCTGCTGTCGATCGGAATGTCGAACACGACGATGGAGTTTCAGGCGTTCCAGAAACTGGCGGCGGACGCGAACGGTCTCAACCCGCGTTTGAAAATCGTGGACGGCGCGCAGGGCGGGCAGACGGCGGCGATCACGGCGAACCCGCAGTCGCACTTCTGGGAGGTGGTGAGCGAGCGGCTGGGCGCGGCGGGCGTGGCAGCGAAGCAGGTGGAGGCGGCGTGGATCAAGCAGGCCAACGCCGGGCCGACGGCGCCGTTTCCGGCGGAGGCTAAGAAGCTCGAAGCCGACCTCGTCGAGACGCTGCATAACCTGCACGACAAATTTCCCAACCTGAAGATCACGTACCTTTCGAGCCGCATCTACGCCGGCTACGCGGTAACGCCGCTCAACCCGGAGCCGCACGCTTACGAGACGGCGTTCGCGGTGAAGTGGGTGATCGCTGGCCAGATGGCGGGAAAGCCGGGGCTGAATTTCGATCCGCGCAAAGGGACCGTGCGCGCGCCGTGGACCGCGTGGGGACCCTGTCTGTGGGCGGACGGTGTGAAGGGACGGCGGCAGGACAGTCTGGTGTGGTTGCGAGAAGACCTGGCCGAGGACGGCACGCACCCGTCGATGTCAGGGAGGGAAAAAGTGGCGAAGCTGCTGCTCGATTTTTTCCGGAGCGACGCGACGGCGCGGCCGTGGTTTCTGGCGAAATGAGCAGCGGCCGGAAACAACTGATCCTGGCGGTGCTGCTGGCGGCGTGGATGGCGATCGCGTGGCCGCACCTCAGCGAGCAGTTCTCGGCGAGCGAGCAGGCGCGGGCGGCGCTGGGCCCGCTGTCGTGGGAGCAGCGGACGGCGGCGCTCGACGAGCCGGGCTACGGCGTCGCGACGGATATTGCGGATACCGTACCGGCCCGCGGCTGCGTGCTAGTGCTCAGTTATACTGGGCCGGAGCACTTGCGCTACTATCGCTCGCGCTTTCCTTACTACCTCTATCCCCGGAAGGTGCGCCTCTCGGACCGCACCGAGGAAACGGGGGCAGGCTGCGAATATCTGGCCGTGTTCCGCGACACCCCGCAGAACCTGGCCCAGGAGCCGTATCACGGCCACTGGGACGAGCACCAGCTTGCGGAGCGGACGGCGGCGATGACGCGCGTTTTTGCGGCGGACGGGGTCCAGATCTTCCGTGCCCGCTGAGGTCTCCCCGTGATTTTGAT
>DASQHK010000425.1:0-1534 GCA_035632135.1 Bryobacterales bacterium | reverse complement strand
CATCCACGAGCACGCCGAGGCCAACGCCCACAAGAACAACGGCCTCGCCGTCATCGTCGCCGGCCATACCGGCCTGCTCACCGGCCGCCACACCAAAATGACCGGGACCATTGGCGACCTCTTTTTGACCCTCTCCGACGGTGTCATGAACGCCGGCCTCGAAGCCTTCCCCACCGCCGACCGCAAGCTCGACGGCGTCGTCCTGAAATCGTAGGAGCGGTTAACCGCCGGGACCCTTCTTGCTGTGGGATCCGTGCGGAATGCTGTCTTCACTCCGCCCGCAGGGCGATCAGCGGGTCCACGCGCGTCGCTCGCCGGGCTGGCACGAAGCTCGCCGTGAGCGCCACGGCAGCGAGGGCGACCGCATAAATCGCGTAGGTCGCCGGGTCGCTCGGCCTCACTTCGTAGAGCAGCGTCTGCAACACCCGCGTCGCCGCCAGCGCAGCTACCAGCCCAATCCCGATGCCGGCTAGCGTCAGCGCCAGTCCGCGCTGGACCACGAGCAGCAGCACATCCCCAGGCGCCGCCCCCAACGCAATGCGGATCCCGATCTCGCGCGTGCGTTGCGTCACCGCGTAAGACATAACACCGTAAATCCCAACCGCCGCCAGGATGAGCGCAATGGCCGCGAACGCCCCCAGCAGCGTCGCGCTGAAGCGCATTCTGGCGGTCGAATCGCTGATCCGCTCGCGCATAGACTTGATGTCGTAAACCGGCAGATCCTTGTTGAACGCCCGGATCTCCCGCCGCGCCGCGGCCGCCATCGCCAGCGGGTTGCCGCCCGTGCGAACAAAGATGGTGCCGTAGTTCTGCGGGGATTGGGCATAGGGAATGTAGAAATCAGGCACCGGAGTTTCGTCCAGCCCGCCATGGCGGACGTTCCCCACAGTGCCGACGATCTCGGCCCGGTCATTGAAGCCGCCTACCCCCAATCCGATCGGCTTCCCGATTGGATCTTCACCGGGCCACAGCTTCCGGGCCGCATACTCGCTAATGAGCACGACCTTCGGCGCGCCCTGGCGATCCTGGGGCGTAAACCAGCGGCCGCGGAGCAGCGGAATCCGCAGGGTTTTGAAATAGTCTCCCGCAACCCAGTGGATGCCCACGCTCGGCTCCGAGCCTCGCGGCGCCTCCGGCCGGTCCCGGAACCAGAGCAGCGTGGTATTGCAGCGGCCGGTGACCGGCGGGCAGTCGCCGACACCGACTGACTGAACGCCGGGAAGACCGGCAATGCGCTCCTCGAGATCCTGGAAGGCGGCTGTCGCGGTCTGGGACTTGTACGGGCCCGATGGCAGGTTGAGACGGAGCGTCAGCACGTTCTCCGGGTCGATGCCCGACTGCCTCGCGAGCAGTCTGCCAAAGCTCTTGATCATGAGTCCGGCTCCTACCAGCAGCACCAGCGCCAGAGCCACCTCAGCCACCACCAGCGTGCTCCGGCCGGCGAGCGCGCGGATACCCGCCAAGCCCTGCGGAGCCGAACCGTCGCTCTTGAGCGCGGCGCTCACCTCCGGGCGCGACGCCGCCAGCGCCGGCG
>DASQHK010000424.1:0-2888 GCA_035632135.1 Bryobacterales bacterium | reverse complement strand
AGATCTCGCGGTCGATGAGGTTATCGGGCGGGGCGGGGAAGCCGCGCGGAGGCGGCAGCATCGTCGCGCCCAGCACCGCCACCGCCACCTGGCCTCCGTAGCGCACCATGATGGCGGCATCGCCGTTGCCGCCGGCGGGCGTGGCCACGCCGACGCGATCGACTTTCAGAATCGCGTCATCGTTGCTGGTGTAGACGGCCTTGGGCGTCACGTCCTCGCGCGTGCCGTCGGAGTAAATCGCCGTCACCAGCAGGCGCTGCTTCTGCTGCGCGCCGGTGAGCACGCGATACCCCGGCCGGACCTCGAGCTTCGCGAGCACCGGGGTCTCCTTCTCGCCGAAGGGCGCGCCGGCCTCGATCCACGCCCGCAGCGTCTTGTATTCGGGCGAGTCCTTGGGGAACCGCAGACCGCCGCCGTGCGCGATCTGGAAGGTAGGTTTCAGCAATACCAGACTCTTGTCGATGTCCTTGGTGTTCACGCGCCGCCCCGGGACTTGGGTCACCAGGGCCGCATAGTCGAGATCCGGGTGATAACCGAACAGCGACAGCTTGAAGCCGTTCTTGCCCACCGGCGAGCCGTGGCAGGAGCTTTGGTTGCAGCCGCCATAGGTGAGGATGGGCGTGATCTGGTTGACGAAGCTCCACTTGGTGGGCGCTTTGAAGTTCTGGATCACCACCTCGGAGCTGGCGCGCTTGCCGCCCACGATGGCCGTGACGGTGAAGGTTCCATCCGACGCCGGCTCGATGCGGCCGGCCTTGGAAACGGCGGCGATTTCCGGCCTGGAAGAAGCGAACTGCGCCTGGCCGGTGACGTCGCGCGGCGTGCCGTCGCTGTAGCTGCCAATGACTAATATCTGCTGGGTGGCGCCGGGACGGTCGAGGCGAATGGACTGCGGCTCGATCCGGATCGCCGTGAGCTGCGGGGCGGCCGGCCGCGTCGTCTGCGCTCGAGCCAGCGGCGCGATCATCAGCAGCAGCGCCGCCGCCATCGCCTTACCCGCACACACCAGCCGCATGCGCCCTCCCAAGGGTGCGAAATCTCACACAGTCTACCGCAATCTTTCGACCAGGTAAAGGTCCGAGAGGACGCGGTTGTACGAGTAGGCGTAGGACTTGCCGTCAGCGGAGAGCATGAAGGTGAAGATGGCGCGGCCACCCGCCGGGCTGGAGGGCATGACCTGCTTCCGAGTCGGGTCCCCGCAGTGAGCATCGACCGAGTTTACAACGGCGATCCCGGCCGGCGCAGGAAATCTGGGAAGGGGGCGCCGCTGATTTGACTTGCTGCGGCCGATCGATAACACTGGACGGCGCATGAATGGCGCGCCATTCCTCGTCGCCCGCTGGCTGGTGATCGCGGCACTGTGCGCTTACGCCGGCAAGCGCCGCTCGCTGACCCTCTGGATTCTGGTGAGCATGGTCGCCGGCGCCGAAGTTGGCCACGACTGGCCGGCGACGGCCGTCAAGCTGCAAGTGCTGGGCGTTATTTTTTTGCGCGTGATCAAGACCATCATCGCGCCGCTGCTGTTCGCGACGCTCGTGGTGGGCATCGCCGGCCACGCCGACCTGAAAAAAGTCGGCCGCATGGGCGTCAAGGCTCTCGTCTATTTCGAGCTGGTCACCACGCTGGCGCTGTTCATCGGCCTGGCGGCGATCCACATCAGCAAAGCCGGCGTCGGAGTCCGGCTTCCGCCGGGCACGGAAGCGCTGCCACTGCCGGAAACCCATCAAACCGCCACCGACCTCATCGTCCGCATCTTTCCCGAGAACATCGCCCGCTCCATCGCCGAAGGCCAGGTGCTGCAAATCGTCGTTTTCAGCATCCTGTTCGCCATCGCGCTCGGCATGCTGAGCGAGTCGAAGCGCCGGCCGATGCTGGCGTTTTGCGAGAGCCTCTCTGAGACGATGTTCCAGTTCACCAACCTGGTGATGCTGTTTGCGCCCGTGGCAGTGGGCGGCGCGATCGCCTACACGGTGGGCCACCTTGGGCTGGGAATTCTGGGGAGCCTCGCCCGGCTGCTCGGAACGCTCTACGCTGCTCTCGCCGCGTTTCTGCTGCTGGTTCTGCTGCCCATCGCCAAGCTCGTCCGGGTCCCCATCAAACAATTTGTCATGGCCGTGATCGAGCCGGCCTCCATCGCCTTCGCCACCACCAGCTCGGAGGCGGCGCTGCCGCGGGCCATGGAGGAGATGGAGGCCATCGGCGTGCCCCGCAAAATTGTGGCCTTTGTAATACCTACCGGCTACAGCTTCAACCTCGACGGCAGCACGCTGTATCTCTCCGTAGCCACCATCTTCGTCGCGCAGGTGGCGGACATGCGCCTCAGCTTGGGCCAGGAGCTGGTGATGATGCTGACGCTCATGCTCACCAGCAAGGGCATCGCGGGCGTGCCGCGCGCCTCGCTGCTGATTCTGCTGGCCACGGCCGCTTCGTTCCACCTGCCGGCCGAGCCGATCTTTGTCTTGTTCGGCATCGACGCGCTCATGGACATGGCGCGCACCTCCGTCAACGTGGTCGGCAACTGCCTGGCCAGCGTGGTCATCGCGCGGTGGGAGGGCGAGTTCGGCGAGATGAGCAAAGCGCAGCCCTCACCCGTGTTACAGTAACGTTCCATGCACGGACCCAAGCTGAAATACCGCTACGACCATTATTCCTGGCCCGAGATGAAAGACGTGGCGGCCCGCCAGCCCGTCTGCATCCTGCCAATAGGGTCAGTCGAGGACCACGGCAAGCACCTCCCGCTCGACGTCGACAACTTCCTGATCGGGACGATGTGCGAGGAAGTGGCCCGCCGCATCCCCGATGAGGTGCTGCTGCTGCCGGCGATCCCTTACGGCTTCGAAGACCACCACATGAGCTTCCCCGGCACCATCACCGTCAAGCCCGAGCAT
>DASQHK010000423.1:0-19799 GCA_035632135.1 Bryobacterales bacterium | reverse complement strand
TGATCTTTGCCCCTCTACTGCGTCATCCTATACGGTTTTCTTGCCGGGGCGCGGGGCCCGGGCTCGATTCATGCGGGTTCATCTTTTTTATCACGATCATTGCTTCGACGGGGCGGCGACGGCGGCGGTGTTTACGGAGTTCTACCGCCAGAATTACGACGCGGGGGCGGAGTTCGCGTACACGGGGCTGGCGCACAAAGCCTCGCAGCTTTTTGACGAATCGCAATTTGACGGCGACGAGAACGTGATCGTCGATTTCAAGTATTCGCCGTCACCGCGGATCACCTGGTGGTTCGACCATCACCAGAGCGCGTTTCTGAGCCCGGAGGACGCCGAGCACTTCCGGCGCGACAGGAGCGGCCAGAAATTCTACGACCCGACATTCAAATCGTGCACGAAGTTTCTGGCCACGGTGGCGAAGGAGAAATTCGACTTCGAGCGGCCGGGGCTCGGCGAGCTGATCCGGTGGGCCGACATTATCGACGGGGCGCAATATCCGGACGCCAAGACGGCCGTGGAGCTGGGCGCGCCGGCCATGAAGCTGACGCTGGTGATCGAATCCTCCGGGGGCAACGTGAGCCAGAAAATGATCCAGTGGATGCCGCACCGCAGCCTCGACGAGATCGCGCGCGAGCCGGAGATCGAGGCGCTTTTCGCCCCGCTCTACCGCCGCCATGTGGAATCGATCGACCTGATCCGGGAGCGGGCGGAGTGCCGGCAGGGGGTCATTTTTTTCGACCTGGTGGGGTGCGGGCGGGAGGGCTACAACAAATTTATCCCTTACTACCTGTTTCCGGAGAGCGTGTACACGGTGTCGGTGAGCGAGTCGAGCTTTCGCACGAAGGTTTCGGTGGGGTCGAACCCGTGGGCGCCGCGGGAGCCGCGTCAAAACCTCGCCACGATTTGCGAGCGTTATGGAGGGGGCGGGCACGCGCGGGTGGGCGCCATCAGCTTCGAGCCGGGCGAGCTGGAGCGCGCCAGAAAAGCGGCCCGCGAGATCGTCGAAGTGCTGCGGCAGGAGGGCTGAGCCTGGTGAAAGCGCGCCCCGCCACGCCCGCCGACGCCGCGGCCATCGCCCGCATTTACAACGAGGGCATCGAAGACCGGGTGGCCACGTTTGAAACGCGCCACCGCTCGGCCGCCGAGGTGCGGGCGTGGTTCGACGGCGTGCATCCGATCGTGGTGGTGGAGGAGGAGGGGCAGATCATCGCGTTCGCCGCGACGTCTGCGTATCGCCCGCGCGAATGTTACGCCGGGATTGCGGAAACCTCGCTTTACGTGGCGCGGGCCTGGCGGGGGCGCGGGGCCGGCAAGCTCGCCATGGAGGCCCTGCTCCAGGCCGCGGAGCAAGCGGGCTTCTGGAAGCTGCTGTCGCGCATCTTTCCGCAGAACCGGGCCAGCCTCGGGCTGATCCGCGCGATGGGGTTTCGGGAGGTCGGCACTTACGAAAAGCACGGCAAGCTCGACGGCGTGTGGCTCGACGTGATTATCGTGGAGCGGCTGATTGGGGCCAACTTGAAATAATGGGTCGCGAATGGACGCGAATGGACGCGAGTCGAACTAACTAAACCCGAGTTAGGCGGCCGTCGCGCTCGATGCGAAAGGGCTCGCCGCGCTACAAGCTGCTGTCGCGCATCTTTCCGCAGAATCGGGCCAGCCTCGGGCTGATCCTCGCGATGGGCTTTCGGGAGGTGGAGCGGCTGATCCCGGCCAACTTGAAATAGTGGGTCGCGAATGGACGCGAATGGACGCGAATCGAACTAACTAAACCCGAGTCAGGCGGCCGTCGCGCTCTATTCGGAAGGGCTCGCCGCGCCACACCACCTTTCGACCTGAGAAGCTGGCGAGCCAGGCTGCTAAAGCTAGCAGATCGGCCAGGGGGAGGAGCCAAAAATAACGCGCTACGACGGGATCGCGCAGGCGGGCCACGCCTACGGACAGCACCGCCGCGAAGCGCAGCGCCACGGCTACGGCCGCCATCGGCCACAACGAGCGATCCACGGCCAGCGCGGCCAGAGCCAGCGGCACGGCGAAGGTGACCACCAGGCCGGCATAGCCTGAGGGGCGGCAGGCGCGCAGCGTGCGGGCCCATCGCAGCCGGTGCTGCCAGGAAGCGGCCCAGCTTTGCGGCGGCAGCATCGTCTCCACCGTGTAATCCGAGAGGGCGATCTCGAGGCCGCGCTCGCGCAAGGCCTTCCCGAGCAGGTAATCGTCGGCGAGATACGGCGCGAGCGGCGCAAAGCCGCCGATTTCGTCGAGCCGGCGGCGCGTGAGGGCCATGGTCGCGCCGAGAGCAAAGCGCATTCCCAGCAGACGCGCCACCAGCACGCCGGGCTGAAAATCGGCGGAGATCCACAGAGCTTCGAGCAGCGACGCAACGCCGCCGCCGGGCACGCCGCGATACGGGCAGGTCACCAGGCCCACCTGGGGGTCCGCCAAGGGCTCGATCACGCGGCGCAAGTAATCCGGTCCCACGCGGATGTCGCTATCAGCCACCAGCAGCGCGTCGCAGCGACATTCTCGCCGCAGCCGCTCGAGGCTGTTGATCTTGCTGTTGGGGCCGAATTCCTGGTCGGTGAAGAAAACCTCGATGCGCCGCGCGGGAAACTCGGCCGCCAGTTTGCGGATTTCGGGCACGGCCGGGTCGGCGGGGTCGCGCACGGCGAACAGCAGCTCGAACTCCGGGTAATCCTGCGCGGCGTGGCTGCGAATGCACTCGTAGAAATGCGGGTCGAGACCCCGCACGGGCTTCAAGACCGAAACCGGAGGCGCGAAGCCGTTTTTTTCAGGAGCGGGGGAGAGAAGCGCGGCGAGAATTGCCGCCAGGTAGTACAGCGAAGAGGCGCCCAGCAGCAGGCCAAACGCGAGCGCCGGCAGGCTCACAACGAGATCAAAGCCACACCCACGGCCACCAGCACCGCGCCGGCCCAGCGCTGGATGCTGATGGTCTCCTTCAAAATCCAGCCGGCGAGCACCGTCTCAATCACGTAGGCCCCGGCCGTGGCGGGCACGGCGAAGCTCAGCTCCGCCACCGAAACCAGACCCATGAAGGCGAAAAACGAAAGCGCGAAGCCCAGCAGCGAGAGCAACACAAACTTGTTGCGAAGGACGATTCCGAGCGAGCGGCCGAGCGCTCCGGGGCGGAAGTCGTCGATCACGTCGTGCTGCTTCATGCCGGCGGTCATGAACAGATCGCCGGCCGAGGTGCCCAGCATCACCATCGCTAACAGGAAGTATGGCATGACACCTCCTCCTCCTCGGCCGGGGCGGGCTCGGCGGCCGCGGGGCCCAGGGTGGTGGAAACCGGCGTGCGCCCCACCAGAATCACTCCGGCGGTTATGACCAGCGTGCCCAGCCAGCGCATGGGGCGGACCGTCTCGCCCAGAAACCACCAGCTCATGACGGTGACGAGGATGTAGGCCATTGAAGTCATCGGCAATATATAGCTGAGGTCGGCCCAGCTCAGCACGATCATCTGGGCGAGAAAGAAAATCACCAGCAACGCGACCCCGGCCGCCACATAGGGATTGGACACGGCGTGATACGAGGAAACCGCCAGCTTGATGGGGGAGTAGGCAGCAATGCTACCCACCTGTTTCATGCCGTGCCGCAGCACGACATTGCCCAGCACGTTAGCGACGACGATGATGAACAGGCAAACCCTGGTTTTAAGTTCTGATGTTTCCAAGCAGAATAAACCCTTTGCCGGCGCCTTAGTTGCGCCCCCCTCTAATCGCCCGCGGAAGCCGCCGAAACGGGCCGGCTCTCCGGCTGCGCCCGGCGCTGTTCGCTGACGAACTTCTTGCGCTTGCTGCGCAGGGCCAGGTACTCGCGCGCTTCTTTGGACAGCCGCCGCCGCTCGTCGCCGTCGAAGATGGCTTTCCGGACGATGCGCCACACGACCTTCGGCCGGAAGTAATAGTCGCCGTAGAAGCGCTCGACGGCGTCGACCAATTCGCCGCGGTCCAGGCCGGGATAGATCACGTTGGGCAACTGGTGGCCGCCCTCGTCGGTCATCGAGTCGATCGTGATCAAGTTGTTTTTCTTGACGTAATCGTAGAACTCGGTGCCGGGGTAAGGATGGGCGATGGAAACCTGGATCGTCTCGGTATCCAGGCGCTTGGCGAACTCGATGGTGCGAGCGATCGACTCGCGCGTCTCACCCGGCAGCCCGATGATGAAATCCCCGTGCACCACCAGGCCGAGCTTCTTGCAGTCGCGGGTGAAATCGATGGCCCGCTCGACGGTCGCGCCCTTCTTGATGTTCTTCAGGATTTGCGGATCGCCGGACTCGTAGCCCACGATGAGGAGGCGGCAGCCGGCGTCCTTCATCGCCTTCAGCGTTTCGTAATCCGCGGTGACGCGCGACGTGCACGACCAGGTGAAGTTCAGCGGCTTCAGCTTGGCGCACAGCTCGATCACGCGGGACTTGCGGATGTTGAAGGTGTCGTCGTCGAAAAAGATTTCTTTCAGGCCGGGAAAGCTCTCCAGGGCGAACTTCGCTTCGGCGGCGACATCATCGGCCGAGCGTATGCGCCAGGGATGGCCCGACAGCGTCTGCGGCCACAGGCAGAAGGTGCACAGCGCGGGGCAGCCGCGCTCGGTGAAAAACGACAGGTAGGGGTGCAGCAGAAACGGGACGTTGTAGCGCGTGATGTCGAAGTCGCGCTTGTAGACCTTGGTCACCCACGGCAGGGAATCGAGGTCCTGAATCTTGTCGCCTTCCGGATTGTGGCGGAAGCCGCCGTTCTCGCGGAAGCTGACGCCGGGGATCTCCGCCAGGGGCTTGCCGTTGGCGAAATCGACGATGGCGTAGTCGAACTCGCCGCGCACGATGAAGTCGATGGCCTTCGAAACGAGCAGGCTCTCTTCCGGCAGAACCGAGACGTGCGGGCCGACGAAGGCGATCTGCAAGCCGGGGTTGGCGTCCTTCATCATCTCGGCCATGCGCACGTCGCTGTAAAAGCCGGGCGTGGAGGTGAAAAGCACCAGCAACTCGAAATCCCGGGCCATCTCGACGGTTTGCTCGATGGAAATTTTGTGCGGCGGGGCGTCGACCACTTTGCTATCCGGGAGCATCCCGGCCGGGTAGCAAAGCCACACGGGGTACCAGTAAGACTCGATCTCGCGGGTGGCCGGCCAGCGCGAACTGGCGCCGCCGTCGAAGCCCTCGAAGGAAGGCGGGTTGAGGAACAGAGTTCTCATCAGACCAGTACGGGCGCCGGATTGCCTTCCCGGCGGCAAACCCTTTCAACCGCCGCAGCCCCGGTTACTGGCTGTCAGCGGAAATCAGCCCCACGTCCCCGGAGGCGGGATCGAAGCGATAATCGGCGTAGCGAACGGTCATGTGCGCCTCGCCGACGATGCGCGTCTCCACTGTGGTGTCAATCCGCGCCACCACCGCCAGACCGTTGGCGGTTTCGTAGTCGCGCGTGAAATGCACTTTCTTTATGAAGACGGAAGGACTCTTCACCAGATAGCCTGACTCACGCACGGGCAGGTAGCTCTGGGCATCGATCCACAGCGCGCCCTTGAACAGCCCTTTGCGCTTGGCGCGCGGCTTCAGGTCGAAAAGATAGACGCTGCGACCCTCGAGCTGCCGGCGGCCCTTGAAGGAAAACTTGTAGTTCTCCGGCGCCACCGCCAGGGAGGCGTCGCGGGACTCCCGCACCTGCACTTCCGCGTTCAGGTAGCGGGCAATCACGTCGTTCTTCACGGCGTTGTCGCCGTCGTATCGGAGAATGTCGTAGGTGATGCGGCCGACGCGCGAGATGTGGCGCAAGGCCGAGAGGCGGCCCCACTTGTGCAGCCTGGGCAGCTCGGCGTCAATGCTGACTTCGGCGATCGACCCCTTCAGCCGGTCTTGCTGGCTGCGGGAGACGGCGAGGTAGGAATCGAGAATCTGCGCGGACTCGCCGGACGAGGGATCGCCGGCCGACAACACGCCCAGCGAACACAATAAAATCACACCGATCGCGACGACTCGGACCCGGAACTCCATCAGAAAACCTCTTCGACGTGCAAGTGACCGATTTTATGCTATTTGCCAGGGCGTTAGCAAGTGGTTTCAGGCGCCGGGCAAAGCTTCCACAGAGATAAGATGCTCGCGGAGGCCAAAAGTTACGGGCAAAAAGGCGAAGAAAGGGCGAAGACGGGCCGTGGAAAAAAGATTGCCGGTCGCGAATGGACGCGAATCAACGCGAATGAAAAGGAATCGGCTTCACCTGGATAGGAGAAACGGCTTCAGTCGATCAGGCCGTTGCGCATGGCGAAGCGCACGAACTCGCCCATGCTGTGGAGGTTCTTCTCTGGCCCGAGTGAGCGGCACTTTGGCCGCCGCCAGCTTCGGCTTTCGGCTGGCGCCCAAGAAGGGAATCTTTCCCGGACCCCTTGCCGTTCCCGATCCAGACGCGTCGTGGGAGAGCTGCACAACCTGGCGCGCAGTCCACTACCACGACCACGCTGGTCTAAGACTTGGCTTGTTTGCGAACTCGGATCTGGTTGGCGTCCACGATGATCAGGCTTTCGAACCAATCCTCGTCCTGGACAGTTTCAAGCAACCGGGCCAGCCCAGATTGGGCTTCCTCCGCCGTGGTCGGCCAGACGCGCAATTCGGACCACGCCGCAATGGCTGCCTGGCGGAAACATGCGCCGGTCGGCAAAGTCCTCATCGAACGTAACAACAATCGCGCGTTGTTGTTGCGCCCAGGCGAATACGTCAGCGTCGGGCCTACCCTTCAGCCCGACTTCTACGACGTGCGAGATTCGCCAGGCGGGTCGTTGCGTTCGCAACCAGCCGGCCACTGCCCGCGGCACGTTCTGATCGAGGAGAACGTGGATGCTAGTCCCCGCCACGGGCGATGACCTGCTCCTCGTCGATTACATTCGCCGCGTACTCCAAGGCCTCCTGCACGTCTTCCCGAGTCAGCTCGGGATAGGACTCCAGAATGCGGTCGATGGTGTAGCCTCCGGCCACCATGCCAAGAACGTTGCGGACCATGATTCGCGTGCCGCGAATCACCGGCTTGCCTCCACACACCGTCGAGTCTACCGTGATGCGTTCCATGGGCAGAGCGCTCGCAACTCCATTCTACCGCTTGGCTGGGGCTCTTTTGGGAGAAACGGCTTCAGTCGATCAGGCCGTTGCGCATGGCGAAGCGCACCAGCTCGCCCATGCTGTGGAGGTTGAGCTTTTCCATGATGCGGCCGCGGTGGGCGTCTACGGTATAGACGCTGAGGTTGAGGGTGGTGGCGATCTCCTTGTTGGTCTTGCCCTCGGCGATCATCTGGAGCACCTCGCGCTCGCGGCTGCTGAGGAGGTCGAGCGGGTCGGTGACGTGGCGGCGGTAGTCGGTGAGGACGGCGTCGGAAACGGCGGGGCTGAGGTAGCCGTCGCCGCCGGCCACCGCGCGCACGGCGGCGAGCAGGTCGCGGTCGATGGCGTCCTTGAGCAGGTAGCCGTGTGCGCCGGCCCGCAGGATCTCCCGCACGTAGACCGAGTCCTTGTGCATGCTGAGCGCCAGCACGCGGGTGCGCGGCTCGAGGCGCGCCAGCCGCCGCGTGGCCTCAATGCCGTTCAGCTCCGGCATGGCCACGTCCATCACCACGATGTCGGGATGCAGGCGCTCCGCCAGATCGACTGCTTCGCGGCCGTTGCCGGCCTCGCCCACGATCTCCATATCGGGCTGCGCGGCCAGAATCAGCCGGAAGCCCTGGCGCACCACGGCGTGATCGTCAGCCAGCAGGACGCGGATCTTCCTGGTCATGGAGGCGGGTCAAGCATGGCGGCCATCAGACATGGAGGGCCGGCACATAGTGTGGCGCGCCTTCGGGGCGCTGGGCGGGGACTTCTACCTCGATGAGCACGCCGCTGCCGTTTTCGGAGCGGATCATGACCTCGCCGCCGGCATCGCGCGCCCGCGCCCGCATGCCGATCATCCCCATGCCCGCCCAGCCGGCGGCGGGGTGCTGTGGGGCTTCGGCTGCGGCGGCGAACTCGGGGCGGGCCTGCAGGCCGCGCCCGTTATCGGCGATGGAGAGGCGGATGGTTTCGTCCCCGGCGTGCAGGCGCATGCGGACGCGGGTGGCGCCGGAGTGCCGGGCCACGTTGGTGAGCGCCTCTTGGGTGATACGGAACAGGTGCGTTTCGGTTTCATCGGCCAGCCGCCCGGTGAAGTTCGATTCGTACTCGACCTCGATGCCGGTCCTTTGGGTGAATCCCTCGCCCAGCCAGCGCAAGCCGGCGTCCAGGCCGAAGTCATCCAGAATGGTGGGGCGCAGCAGTTGCGACACCTCGCGGATGTTGCGAATCGCTTCGTCCACCAGCCTGGTGCAATCCGCGATGCGGCTGCGGGTGGAGGCGGGGTCGGCGCCGAGAGCGGCCAGATTGGCCTTCACGGCCGTGAGGCACTGTCCCAGCTCATCGTGCAGCTCGTGCGAAAAGCGCCGGGCGGCGGTTTCCTGGGTTTCGAGCATGTGCCAGGAGACGCGGCTCAGCTCGCCGGTCTGCCACTCCATTTTTTGAAACAACTGGGTGGTCATGCGCACGGTCAGGCCGACGCAGAAGAACGCCAGCAGCAGCGACGCGCCGAGCAGGAGCAGGGAGCGGGTTTCGAGGTCGCCGGCGCGCTGCCGGATCTGGGCCTCGGCGGTCGCCGCTTTCACGTAGCTGGCGTTGATGAGCCGGCCGACGATGGCGATCACTTCATCGTGCCGGCGGAACAGCTCGCGCGAGGAGAGCGAATGGGGCTGCGGATCGGCCAGCAGGCGCCGCACCTCGGCCGCGAAAGCCGCCGAGGCGCGCCGCAAATCTCGCCACAGGCTCTCCTCCGGGGCGCCCGCGGCCTGCGCCACAATGTGCTGGATGTGCCGGTCGGACTCGTCCAACTGGGCCAGGATCTTGTTGCGGTCCACCATCTCGGGCCGCCGCTCCAGGCTGTGGAACACCGCCGTCAGCGTGCCTTCCTCGCGCTGGATCTCGTCGATCAGCCGCGTGGTCACGAGCTGCTCTTCCACCAGGCTGGCGGCGTTCTCCTTGATGGAGCGGATGTTTTCGAGACCCACGAAAGCGGCCGCCAGCAGCAACAGAATCACCAGCGCGAAGCCGACAAACAGCACGCGCAGGATGCTGCTGCGGGTAATCTGCTGCGAGGACATGGCTGAACCGCCTCTAAACATAGTGTAGAGCAGATCCAGGAGGCTGCGGAACAAAGTCCGAACACCGCTTGCTGACGCGCGCGGCTCGGAATCGGCTTCGACGGGGGCGGCCGCCTTTCCGCCATTCCAACTCTGGCGTATTTTTGTTTCCGCGCCTATCGCCGCGCGAGGGTAAAAACGCGCCCGAAATGAGGCGAGGCGTCCGAACGCAGGCACGGCGCGCTACCGGCTCTATCCCGCCGTTTTGTGCCTTTGGTTAGCCCGCTTGGGCTATCGCCCCCACCTGTTCCGGAAGGCCAAGATTAACAGAGGCGATTGGCACGCCGCTCGAGGCAGCGACAGCGAATGATGCAACGCGAAAAGAGGCGCGGGCGGGCTTGGGCGGCGGTGGCGATAGCGGCGCTGCTCGGGGCTTTCACCGGCTGCTCGCGGCAGGGGGAGGTGAGCGCGTCCTCATCCCCCTCGGAGCCGACGGTGAAGATCGAAACAGCCCCCGACGCGAGCGTGGTCGAGGTGGGCCATCCGGAGGAGTTCCCGCTGGTGAAGGTGGAGGCGCGCAGCGCCCGCAACGAGATGCTGGTGAACGGCGTGGTGGCGCCCGACGTGAGCCGCACGGTTCCGGTGAATGCGCTGGCGGGCGGCCGCGTCATCGAGATCCGGGCGCGCCTGGGCGACGACGTGACCAAGGGGCAAGTGCTGCTGCGCATCCACAGCGCCGATCTGGCCGCCGCCATCGCCGACCACCAGAAAGCCCAGGCCGACGAGGCGCTGGCGCTCAAGTCGCTCGAGCGGGCGCAACTGCTCGTATCACACGGCGCCATGGCGCAAAAAGATTTGCAGCAGGCCGAAGACACCGAGCAGAAAGCCAAAGTGGACGTCCAGACGGCCGCCGAGCGCATCCGCATCCTGGGCGGCGGCGTGGAGAGCCCATCGTCCATCATCGACGTGAAAGCGCCCGCTTCCGGCACCATCATCGAGCAGAACACCACCGCCGGGGCCGGGGTCAAGTCGCTTGACAACTCGCCCAATCTGTTCACCATCGCCGATCTCTCGCGCGTTTGGGTGCTGTGCGACGTTTACGAAAACAATTTGTCGCAGGTGCATATGGGCGATTTTGCCGAGGTGCGGCTCAACGCGTATCCCGACCGCCCGCTGCGGGGGCGCGTCAGCAACATCTCGAAGCTCCTCGATCCGGCGACGCGCACGGCGAAGGTCCGCCTGGAGCTTGACAATCGCGCCGGCCTGCTGCGCCCGGGCATGTTCGCCACCGTGACCTTCATTTCCCAAGGCAGTCACAAGCGCGCCGTGGTCCCCGCCACCGCCATTCTGCGGCTGCACGATAAAGACTGGGTGTTTCGCCCCGTGGGGGGCGCGCGCTTCCGCCGCGCCGAGGTCCAGGGCGGCCCAGTCACCTCCGACGGCATGCAGGAAATCCTGGCCGGCCTCGCGCCGGGCGATGCAGTGGTGGCCAACGCCTTGCAGTTCTCGAGCACGGTCGAACAGAAGTAGCGCGGCATGATCCGTTATCTCGTCGACTTCGCGCTCCGCAACAAGCTGCTCGTGTTGAGCATGGGCATCCTGCTGCTGATCTGGGGCGTCATCTCATTCATCAAGCTGCCGGTGGAGGCCTATCCCGACGTCGCCAACACGTGGGTGCAGGTGATCACGCAGTGGCCGGGCCACGCCGCCGAAGAGGTGGAGCAGCAGATCACCATCCCCATCGAGGTGCAGATGAACGGCGTGGGCCATCTCACGAACCTGCGCTCCGTCTCGCTGTTCGGGCTCTCGGTGGTTACGCTGGTTTTCGATGACGAGGCCGACGACCTGCTCAGCCGCCAGCAGGTGCTCGAAAAGCTCACCTTCGTCACCTTGCCCACCGCCGTCAGCCCGCAACTGGGGCCTGACTACAGCCCCGTGGGGCAGATTTACTTTTACACGCTGACCAGCGCCAATCCCACATACGACCTGATGGAGCTGAAGTCGCTGCAGGACTGGGTGCTCGAGAAGCAGCTCAAATCGGTGCCCAACGTGGTGGATGTGGTGAGCTTCGGGGGCATCACGCGCGAATATCAGGTTCGGGTCGATCCCAACAAGCTCGTCTCCTACGGCCTGAGCCTGGCCCAGGTGGAGCAGGCGCTCGCCGTCAACAACACCAACGCCGGCGGCAGCTTCATCAAGCACGGCCAGCAGGCGTTCAACGTCCGCGTGATCGGATTGATGCGAGACGTGGGCGACATCGGCGCCACGCTGCTCAAAGCCCAGGGGGGAACGCCGGTGCGGGTGCGCGACGTGGCCGTAGTGACGCAGGGCCCCAAGATTCGGCTGGGCCAGGTGGGCAAGGCCATCCATCGCGAAGATGGCCGGGTCATCGACAACGACGACGTGGTGCAGGGCATCGTGCTGCTGCGCAAGGGGGCCGAGTTCGACGCCACGCTCGACGCCCTGCACGCCAAGGTCAAAGACCTCAACGAACGGCTCCTGCCGCCGGGGGTGAAGATCGTCCCGTTTCTCGACCGCGGCGACCTGGTGCATTTCACCACCCGCACGGTGCTCGACAACCTGCGCGACGGCATCCTGCTGGTGATCGTGGTGCTGTTCATTTTTCTCGGCAACGTGCGCAGCGCGATCATCGTGGCCTGCACCATTCCGTTCTCGCTGCTATTCGCGGCCATCTGCCTGGACCTGCGGCATATTCCGGCCAACCTGCTCTCGCTGGGCGCGCTCGATTTCGGCATGGTGGTGGACGGCTCGGTGGTGATGGTGGAGAACATCCTGCGCCATGTCAGCCGCACCGACGGCCCGCGCCGGTCGATGAGCGAAAAGATCAGCGTAGCGGCGCACGAAGTGCAGCGCCCGGTCTTCTACGCCATCCTCATCATCATCACCGCCTACGTGCCGATATTCACGCTGCAGCGCGTGGAAGGCCGGCTGTTCCGGCCCATGGCCTGGACGGTGGCCTTCGCGCTGCTGGGCGCGCTGCTGTTCGCCATGCTGATGGCGCCGGTGCTGGCGAGCTTTCTGTTCAAGGAGGGGATGCACGAGTGGCACAACCCCCTGCTGATACTGCTTACGAATGCCTATCGCGCCACGCTCCAATGGTGCGTCCGCCACCGCTGGGCCACCACCGGCACGGCGTTTCTGATCCTGGCCGCGTGCCTGTCGCTCGCTTATAGCGGGGCGGTCGGGTCGGAATTTCTGCCGCACCTCGACGAGGGCGCCATCTGGGCGAGGGGGACGCTGGCCTCGAGCGTCGGCCCCGACGAGGCCGAAAAGGTGATCCACGAGGCCCGGCTGATATTCGCCAGGTTCCCGGAGGTCACGCAGGTGGTGTCGCAGGTGGGCCGGCCCGATGATGGCACCGACGCCACCGGCTTCTTCAACACCGAGTATTTCGTCGACCTGCGGCCCCACGGCCAGTGGCGCAAGCAGGTCCGCACCAAAGAAGATTTGATTGCCGCCATGAACCGCGAGATCGGGAAGATTCCCGGCGTCATCTGGAACTTCTCGCAGCCCATCCAGGACAACATGGAAGAGGCCGTCAGCGGCGTGAAAGGCCAGCTTGCGCTCAAGCTGTTCGGCGACGATCTGCGCCATCTGGAGCAGAAAGCCGACGAGATCGTGGCGGTGATGAAAACCATCCCCGGCATTGCCGACCTGGGCGTATTTCGCGTGCTGGGGCAGCCGAACATGGACCTGTCGGTGGACCGCGCCAAGGCCGACCGCTACGGCCTCAACGTCGCCGACATCCAGGATGCGGTGGAGACCGCCGTGGGGGGCAAGGCGGTGAGCCAGATTCTGCAGGGCGAGCGCCGCTATGACCTAGTGGTGCGCTACCAGGAGCCCTACCGCCAGACCGTCGACGACATCACCAACATCCGCATTCTGACCCCCAACGGGGAGCGCGTTTCACTGGGCCAGTCGTGCGACGTCAAGGTCGAAGACGGCGCCTCGATGATCTACCGGGAGGCCAACTCGCGCTACATCGCCATCAAATACAGCGTGCGCGGCCGCGACCTCGGCAGCACGGTCGAGCAAGCCATGCGGGCCGTGGCGAAAAACGTGACGCTGCCGCAAGGTTACCGGCTCGACTGGGCCGGCGAATACGAAAGCCAGCAGCGGGCCAACCACCGCCTGGCGGTCATCGTCCCGGTCACCATCCTGGTCATCTTTCTGATCCTCTACACGATGTTCGATTCCTTCAAATGGTCGCTGCTCATTATGATGAACGTGGCCATGGCGCCCATCGGCGGCATCCTCGCGCTCTATTTTACGGACACGCATTTCAGCGTCTCCTCCGGCGTCGGTTTTCTGGCGCTGTTCGGCGTTTCGGTGCAGATCGGCATGATCATGCTGGAGTACATCAACCAGTTACGAGCGCGCGGGCACACGATCGTGGAGGCGGCCATCGAAGGCGCCATTCTGCGTTTGCGCCCCATCATGATGACGATGCTGGTGGCTACGCTGGGCCTGCTGCCCGCGGCCATCTCGCATGGCATCGGCTCCGACTCGCAGCGCCCCTTCGCCCGCGTGATCGTCGGCGGGCTGATGGCCGACCTGCTCATCAGCATTTTGCTGATGCCGACGCTGTACGTCTGGATGGCGCGGCCCACTGACAAGCTGCCGGCGCGCGAACAATCATTCGTCGAATCCTAGCAGGCTGCTGAAAACGCTCCCTCACGGTTGCGGCTCGGTAAAATGTTGGGAACACGTGGAGCCGACTCCGAGCCGCGCGCGCCCCCGGATTTGACCCTCCCCGTCTCCGTCATCTATCCTCGTAGCTTGACAGCCGCCCGGATTCCCTCGCCCGCCGCATGATCCGCTACCTCGTCGACTTTGCGCTCCGCAACAAGCTGCTGGTGCTGAGCGTGGGCGCGCTGCTGCTGGTGTGGGGCGTCATCTCCTTTCACAACCTGCCCATCGAGGCCTACCCCGACGTGGCCAACAACTGGGTCCAGGTGATCACACAATGGCCCGGCCGCGCCGCCGAGGAAGTGGAACAGCAGGTGACCATTCCCATCGAAGTGCAGATGAACGGAGTGGGCCATCTGGCCAGCCTGCGCTCGGTCTCGTTGTTCGGGCTCTCCGTGGTCACCCTGATCTTCGACGACTCCGCCGACGACCTGCTCAGCCGCCAGCAGGTGCTCGAGAAGCTCACGGTTGTCACGCTGCCGCCGAACATTAACCCCCAGCTTGGCCCCGACTACAGCCCCGTCGGGCAGATCTACTTCTACACGCTGACCAGCACCAATCCCAGATACGACCTGATGGAGCTGAAGTCGCTGCAGGACTGGGTGCTCGAGAAACAGATCAAGTCGGTGCCGAACATCGTCGGGGTGGCGAGCTTTGGCGGCCTCACCCGCGAATACCAGGTCCAGGTGGACCCCAGCAAGCTGGTTTCCTACGGCCTGAGCATCGGCCAAGTGGAGCAGGCGCTCGCCGCCAACAACACCAACGCCGGCGGCAGCTTCATCGAGCACGGCCAGCAGGCCTTCAACGTGCGCGTCATCGGCCTGATGACCAGCACCGACGACATCGGCGCCACCGTTTTGAAAAGCCAGAATGGCGTGCCCGTGCGCGTGCGCGACGTGGCCGCCGTCACGCAAGCGCCCAAGATTCGCCTGGGGCAGATCGGCAAGGCCATCCACCGCCAGGACGGCCGCGTCATCGACAACAACGACGTGGTTGAGGGCATCGTGCTGCTGCGCAAAGGCGCCGAGTCCGACAGCACGCTTGACGCTCTCCACGCCAAGATCCAGGACTTGAACGACCACCTGCTCCCGCCCGGGGTAAAGATCGTGCCGCACCTCGACCGCAGCAACCTGGTCGAGTTCACCACGCACACCGTCCTGCACAACCTGGCCGAAGGCATACTGCTGGTGGTGGCCATCCTGTTTCTGTTCCTGGGCAATTTTCGCAGCGCCCTGATCGTCACCCTCACCATCCCGTTTTCGCTGCTGTTCGCCGCCATTCTGCTGCAGCTCTGCCACATCCCCGCCAACCTGCTTTCGCTGGGCGCACTCGATTTCGGCATGGTGGTGGACGGCTCGGTGGTGATGGTGGAAAATGTCCTGCGTCACGCGGCCCGCTCGCGCGGTTCCGGCACCGATCTGGTGGAAACCATCGGGGTGGCCGCGCACGAAGTGGAAGGACCGGTTTTTTTTGCGCGGCTCATCATCATTACGGCCTATCTCCCGATCTTCACGCTCCAGCGGGTGGAAGGCAGGCTGTTCCGGCCGATGGCCTGGACGGTGGCGTTCGCGCTGCTCGGGGCGCTGCTGTTCGCGCTGCTGATCGCCCCGGTGCTGGCCAGCTATCTCTTCAGAGTAGGCACGCACGAGTGGCGCAACCCGCTGCTGGCGGCGATCAGCAACGGCTACCGCCACACGCTCGGCTGGTGCGTCCGGCACCGCTGGATCACGACGGGGGCCGCGGTTGCCGCGCTGGCCGGCTCGCTCGCTCTGGCGTACAGCGGCGCGGTCGGCTCGGAGTTCCTGCCGCACCTCGACGAAGGCGCCATCTGGGCTCGCGGGACGCTCGCCTCAAGCACCGGCCCCACCGAGGGCGAGCGCACGGTCCGCGAGGCCCGCCGCATTTTCGCCGGCTTCCCGGAGGTCACCCAGGTGGTCAGCCAGGTCGGGCGGCCTGACGACGGCACCGACGCCACGGGGTTCTTCAACACCGAGTACTTCGTCGACCTGCGCCCCAGCAAGCAGTGGCGCAAACAGTTCCGCACCAAAGAGGACCTGATTGAGGCCATGGACCACGAGGTCGAGAGGATCCCCGGGGTGCTGTGGAATTTCTCGCAGCCCATCGCCGATAACATGGAAGAGGCGGTCAGCGGGGTGAAGGGCCAGCTCGCGGTCAAGATGTACGGAGACGATCTCAAGCAGCTCGAGGCCAAGGCCGACGAGATTGTCAACGTCATGCGGGCCATTCCGGGAGTCGCCGACCTGGGCGTGTTCCGGGTGGTCGGCCAGCCCAACGTCAACCTCACTGTCGACCGCGCCAAGGCCGATCGCTATGGCATCAACGTGGCCGACATCCAGGACGCTGTGGAGACCGCGGTGGGGGGCAAAGCGGTCAGCCAGATCCTGCAGGGCGAGCGGCGCTACGACTTAGTCGTACGCTTTCAGGAGCCCTACCGCCGCACCATCGAAGAGATTTCCAGCATCCGCATCCTCGCCCCGTCGGGCGAGCGCGTCTCGCTCGGCCAGCTCTGCGATGTCAAAGTAATAGACGGCGCTTCGATGATCTACCGGGAAGATAATTCCCGCTACATCGCCATCAAGTACAGCGTGCGCGGCCGCGACCTCGGCAGCACGGTGGAGGAGGCCATGCGGGCGGTGTCAAAGAAAGTCAAGCTGCCGGAAGGCTACCGGCTCGACTGGGCGGGCGAATATGAGAGCCAGCAGCGGGCGAACCGCCGCCTGGAGGTGATCGTGCCCATCACGATCCTGGTCATCTTCCTGATTCTTTACTCGGAGTTCGACTCGTTCAAGTGGTCGCTGCTGATCCTGATGAATGTGTTCATGGCGCCCATCGGCGGCATCCTGACGCTATATTTTACCGATACCCACTTCAGCGTCTCCTCCGGCCTGGGCTTTCTGGCGTTGTTCGGCGTGTGCGTCGAGATCGGCGTCATCATGGTGGAGTACATCAACCAGTTGCGGACGCGCGGGCGCTCGGTTGCGGAGGCGGCCATCGAGGGCGCCATGCTGCGCCTGCGGCCGATCCTGATGACGATGCTGGTGGCCACGCTCGGCCTGCTGCCCGCCGCGATCTCGCACGGCATCGGCTCGGACTCGCAGCGGCCCTTCGCCCGCGTGATTGTCGGCGGGCTGATGGCCGACCTGCTCATCAGCATCGTGCTGCTGCCCACCCTCTACGTGTGGATGGCGCGGCCAGGCGACAAGCTGCCGCCGCCGGATAAAGCCTTCGTCGAAGACTGATGATCCCCGCGACGCTGCGCTCTCGGCGTCCTCGGCGGTGAAATTCCGGATTGTCAGTCCGGGTCCACGGCGCGGTCGAAGTGAATCCACAGCACGCGCGAGAAGCGCACCATGCCCGGGACAAAGGGCAGAAAGGCCACAAAACCCGCCACCACGATCCTCTGCAGCGACCAGTCCCGCCAGATCAGCCACACCGCCAGCATCAGCACTACCAGCACCGGGACCGAAAGGATGTAGCTGAAGATCATGGCCCCCAGAAAATAGCCCTGCTCGCGCTCGTATCGCAGGCCGCACACGGGGCACTGCTCGTACATATTCAGCCAGCTTTGGAGCAGCTTGCCCTTGAAGATGGCGCCCTGCCGGCACCTGGGGCAGACAGAACGCAGCACGGCTCTCATTGCGAATCCGGGCGTCTGCAGCGGCATGGGCATCCTGCCCTATTGTGACACCGCGGCTCAGCCGTGATCCGTCTGTAAGGAGCATCGCCAGCTTCCGCTCCCTTTGGTCACGGCTCGGAAAACCGGCTGATCGGAGCGGTGACCAACGGGAGCGGCGCACCTTCCCGGTGCGAGCACCGATCTCGCTTCCTGCGAATCCGCCGAACGGGCAGCGCGTCCGGCTCGTGGCGGCGGTATCATTTTCCTTAGAGGGGATGCCAATGACCATCGAAACAGACAATGCCGAACTGATTTCGATTCTCGAGGACAAGGCAACGCGGCTGCGGATTGACTCGATCCGGGCGACGACGGAGGCGGGCAGCGGGCACCCGACCAGTTGCTGCTCGGCGGCGGACGTTGTGGCCGCGCTGTTTTTTGCGGTGATGCGATACGATCCGGCGGCGCCGAAGAACCCGGCCAACGACGTGTTCATTCTGTCGAAGGGACACGCGGCGCCGGTGCTCTACGCGGCGTGGGCGGAGGCGGGGTACCTGAAGCCGGAGGAGCTGCTGCATCTGCGGAAGATCACGTCGGATCTGGAGGGGCACCCGACGCCGCGGCTGGCGTTCGTCGATGTAGCGACGGGGTCGCTGGGGCAGGGGCTGCCGGTGGGCGTGGGAATGGCGCTCGAAGGAAAGCTCGACCGCGCGGGGCGGCGCATCTATGTATTGCTGGGCGATGGAGAGTCGGCGGAGGGATCGGTGTGGGAGGCGGCGGAGACGGCGTCGCACTACAAGCTCGGCAACCTGTGCGCCACGATCGACATCAACCGGCTCGGGCAGAGCGAGCCGACCATGCTGCAGCACGACATGGAGACGTATGCGGCGCGATGGCGGGCGTTCGGATGGCAGCCGCTGATCGTGGACGGGCACGACATACCGGCGCTGCTGCGCGCCTACGATCGGGCGGCGCAGACGGCGGAGCGGCCGACGGTGGTGCTGGCGCGGACGCTGAAGGGGAGAGGGATTTCGTTTGCGGAGGATCTCAATGGCTGGCACGGCAGGGCGCTGAAGAAAGAGGAAGCGGAGCGCGCGATCCAGGCGCTCGAAGCGCGCCTGAGCGGCTTCGGGGCGAGATGGAGAGCGAAGGGACCGGCGCCCGCCGCGGGCGCGGGGCCGGACGGGACGGGCGCAGCCGCAACGATGGCAAAGCCGCCGTATCAGCCGGGCGACAGCGTGGCGACGCGGGAAGCGTTTGGCGCGGCGCTGGCCGCGCTGGGCGCAGCGAATCCGCGCGTGGTCGCCCTGGACGGCGACGTGAAAAACTCGACCTACTCTGAAGAATTCCAGAAAAAGTTTCCGGAACGGTTTTTCCAGGGCTTCATCGCCGAACAGAACCTGGTGGGAGCGTCGATGGGCCTGGCGGCGCGGGGAAAGATACCGTTTGTGGCGACGTTCGCGTGCTTTTTGACGCGGGCGTTTGATTTCGTGCGCATGGCGGCGATCAGCCACACCAACATCAAGCTGGTGGGGACGCACGCGGGAATTTCGATCGGGGAGGACGGGCCGTCGCAGATGGGCCTGGAGGACCTGGCGATGGCTTGCGCCGAGCCGAACTTCACGGTGCTCTACCCGAGCGACGCGGTGGCGGCGTGGCGGGCGATGGAAGCGGCGGCGGCGGTGAACGGGCCGGTGTACGTGAGGGCGGCGCGGCCGAAGACGCCGGTGATTTACGGAGCGGAGGAGAAGTTTGAGATCGGGAAGTGCAAAGTGCTGCGATCGAGCGCGAAGGACCGGGCGACCATCGTGGCGGCGGGGGTGACGGTGTTTGAGGCGCTGGAGGCGCACCAGCGGCTGGCGCGGGAAGGCATCGCCGCGCGGGTGATCGATCTTTACAGCGTGCAACCCATCGACCGCGAAGGGCTGCGGGAGGCGGCGCGGGCGACCGGAGGCATCGTCATTACCGTGGAGGACCATTACGCGCACGGCGGCATCGGCGACGCGGTGGGGGCGGCGCTGGCCCAGGAGCGCGCCGCGGTGCACAAGCTCGCCGTGCGGGAGATTCCACGCAGCGGCAAGCCGGCCGAGCTGCTGGAAAAATTCGGAATTTCGGCGAGCGCGATTGTGGAGGCGGTGAAAAAGGCGGCGCGCTGAGGCGCTATGCGGATGCTCTTGCTACTGGCGGCGCTCGGGCAGGCGGCGGCCGCCCCGGTTGCGGTGGTGGGCGAGTTCAGCAACATGCGCTACACCGAGGAGCACGCCTACGGCTACACCGTCCAGCTCTGGCGCGAGGGCGACCGGCTGTTTGGATTGTTTCT
>DASQHK010000422.1:0-6274 GCA_035632135.1 Bryobacterales bacterium | reverse complement strand
TCGCCCAGCCGCGCCATCTCGGTGCCGGCGGTGATCCGGCTGCTCGAATACCGCCGCATCCCGCACCAGACGCGCGCGCTGTCGCGCAAGAACATCCTGATCCGTGACCGTAACACTTGCCAGTATTGCGAGCGCGTGCTGTCCTCTGCCGAGCTGACGCTCGACCACGTGACCCCCCGCTCCCGCGGCGGCGAATCCAATTGGGAGAACCTGGTTGCATGCTGCCATCGCTGCAACAACCGCAAAGGCAGCCGCCTCCCCGAGGAGGCCGGCATGCGCCTGGCCCGCCTGCCGCGCCCGTTCAGTCTCCACACCAGCCGCCATCTCATGCGCCTGCTCGGCCGCAGCGACGAGAAGTGGCGCAAGTATTTGTTCTTCTGACTCTGTTCTTCTAATATGAAGCGGCCCTGCCAATGACGCTTTGGCAGGCGATGCGAATTTGGTTTCGGCTGAGAAGGCAGTGGCCCGCAGGAAGCCGGGCAACTCGCGCCTGATGGCGGCGACGGCGGACGGTTCTTCTGGCATATTGACGGACATGGCAGGAGGCAGCACGATGTCTAACACTGCGCGCGAAGCGAGCCGCCGGCAGTTTCTTCAGACGGTGGCGGCAGGGATCCTGGGAACCGGCGTGCGCGTTGGCGCCGGCCTGAGCGCGGTGAGCGCCTGGAGCGGCGCGCAGACCAACTCCGTGCTGAATCACGCCAAGGGAGCCGGCGGCAGCCCGCTCCGCATCCGCAAGGTCGATCCGTGCATCTTGCGCCTGCGGCTGCGGGGCCGCGAAGGCTACTACCTCATGTGCCGCATCCAAACCGACGACGGCTTGGTGGGCTGGGGCGAGGGTACGAACTTTCCCAAGGTCGCCACCATCGCCACCGAGATCGAGATGCTCAAGCCCTTCGTGATCGGCCAGAGCGCCTGGGACATCGAAAAGATCTGGTACACGCTCTATCGCGGCCGCAACGCCATGCACGGCAGCGCGGTGCAATCGGCGATCTCAGCGATTGATATCGCGCTGTGGGACATCGTCGCGCAAAGGTTGAATGTTCCGGTTTACAAGCTGCTCGGCGGCAAGGTCAGCGAGCGCATCAAAATCTACACCAGCTACCGGTGGGGAAACATTCCGCGCACGGCGGAAGCCTACGCGAAGCGGACGCGGGAACTCGTCTCCGAGGGAGCCATCGCCGGCAAGTGGGACCCGTTCTTCGATGAGCCGTACACGCCCGGAATGCGGCGCGAGGAGCGCCTGGATTTCAGCCACCAGGCTTTGCTGAAAACGATCAACGAGGTGGCGGAAATGGTGCGCGGCATCCGCGAGGGCGGGCCCGAGTTCGAGATCTGCGTGGAGGCCCACGCCAAATTCAACGTGGCATCGGCCGTCCGGATCGCGAAGGCCATCGAGCCTTACAACCCGATGTTCCTGGAAGAGCCGGTGCCCCCGGAGAATCCCGACGCCATGATCCAGGTGCAGCGCGCCACCAGCATTCCGATCGCCGCCGGCGAGCGGCTCAAGTCACGCCTGGAAGCTCGCGAGTACATCGAGCGCGACGCCTTCCGCATTTATCAGCCGGACGTATCGCGCGCCGGCGGCATTACCGAGTTTCGCAAGCTGGTGGCCATGGCGGAGAACCACTTCATTCCTGTCGCGCCGCACAATCCCAACGGGCCCGTGTGTCTGGCCGCTCACCTGCACCTGAGCGCGGCGATGGCCGATTTCCTGATCCTCGAAGAAGGCGAAACCGATCCGGCGCTCAACCGCGAGCTTTTCGGAGAATGGCATGACAGCCGGGCTTACTTCCTGCCTCCCGAAGGTCCCGGTCTCGGCCTCCAGATTTCCGACGCCTTACTGCGCGAGCACGCTGTGGACCTGGACAAGGCAGCGGCGGGACTGGCGCCCAGTTGAGCGCCGCCGGTCCTTTGCGTTCCGGCACGGCTCGGCCCGACGGCCCCGGCTTACGCAGGAGTCACACTCTCAATTCCACAACGGTCGCCCCCGTGCCGCCCTCCCGCTGCTCGGCCGCGTAGTATTTCTCCACGTGCGGGTGCGTGGCAAACATCTCCCACAGCGCCTTGCGCAGGATGCCCATGCCGTGGCCATGCACCACGCGCACTTTCGGAAGCGCGGCCAGCACGGCGGTATCCAGAAACTTGTCCACCCGGTCGCGGGCTTCCTCCGCCGTCGCTCCGATCACGTTGATCTCGCTCACCGACGCCTCGCCCAGCGACTCCGAGCGAAACGTCACGTTGCCCGGCAGCGCCTTGGAAGCCGCCGCGGCCCCCGCCGGGATCACCTCCAGCACCTCGTCGAGATCGACCTGCATTTTGATCAGCCCGACCTCGACCTCGAGCTTGTCTCCGGCCAGCTTCCGCCGCACGCGCCCCGTCGTCCCCACGCCGCGCAGCCGCACGGTGGCTCCTTCCTCGACGCGGGCAACGCCGCGGGCGACCGGCCCCTGCCGCGCTTCGTCGGAACTCTCGAGCACCGTGGCCGCAAACTCCTCCCGCACGCCGCGCCCGATCCGCGCTGCTTTTCGCGAGGCCTCCGCTGCTGCTTTGCGGCCGCCCGCGGCCTCGGCGATCTTCTCGATCGTCCCTTTGGCGTCGGCGTCGAATTTCGCGAGCATCAGGTCCACGCGCCGTTCCAGTTCTTTAAGCTTCGCCGTCTCGCGCTTTTCCCACTCCCGCTGGATCTCCCTTTCCTTCCGCTCCAGCTCGCGCCGCTGGTTCTCGAGGGCTTCCTGGGCGGCGCGATGCTCGTCCGCGCGCCGGTGCAGCTCCGCGAGCAACGCCGCCACTTCCAGGTCCTGGCTGGTCAGCGCCTGCTGCGCCCGCGCGATGATCGGCGCCGGAATCCCCAGCCGCCGCGCGATGTCGAGGCCCGCCGATTTGCCCGGCAAGCCTACTTCCAATCGGTAGTTCGGCTCGAGCGTCTCTTCGTTGAATCCCACCGAGGCGCTCAGCACCCCCGCCGTGCTGGCGCCATGCGCTTTGAGCGCCGGCAGGTGCGTCGAGACCAGCGTGAACGCTCCGGCGCGCCGGAAGTGCTCCACCACCGCCACGCCCAGCGCCCCGCCCTCCTGCGGATCGGTGGCCGCGCCCATCTCATCGATCAGCACGAGCGAGCCGGCCGTGGCCTTCTCGATCATCTCCCGAATCGCCCCGATGTGCGCCGAGAACGTGCTCAGGCTGTCCTGGATCGACTGGTAATCGCCGATATCGGCCAGCACTTGCTCGAACCACGGCAACTCCGCCTCCTCGGCCGGCACGGGCAGCCCCGCCTGGGCCATCAGCGCCGCGAGGCCCACGGTCTTGAGCGTCACCGTCTTCCCGCCCGTGTTCGGCCCGCTGATAATCAGCACGCGGTGCTCGCCGTCCATGGTGAGCGAAGCCGGCACGGCCGATCGGCCCCCGCGCCGCAGCAAGTCCTCGAGCAGCGGATGCCGCGCGCCGCGCAGGCGCAGCAGCGGCGCATCGGGCGGCGAGAACCGCGGGATCGTCGCGCCGAACTCCACGCCGAACCGCGCCTTGGCGAACAGCAGATCGAGTTTCCCCAGCGCATCGATGGCCGCCGCGATCGCCCCGGCGTAATGCGCCAGCCGCGCCGTCATCTCCCGCAGAATCCGGTGGATCTCGGCCGTCTCTTCTTCGGCCAGCCGCACCAGGTCGTTGTTCAGCTCAATGGTTTCGAGCGGCTCGACGAACAGGGTCTGGCCTGTCGAACTCGCCGCGTGGATCACGCCGTCGATCCGCCGCTTCTTTTCGGCCTTCACCGGCACCACCAGCCGGTCGTTGCGAATGGTGACGTAGTCCTCCTGCAAGCTGCCCTCTTCGCTGTGCGCCCGCATGAAGCGCTCGAGCGATGCGTGGATGGCGCGCTTCTGCTGCTCGATCTCCCGCCGGATGCGCCGCAGCGCGCCGCTGGCGTGGTCCTCCAGTTGCCCGTTGGGAAGAATCTTCCCCGCCAGGTCCCGCACCAGCGGCCGAAACTCGGCGATGTCCCCGCTGATTTGCGCCAGGCGCGGGAAGCGGCCGCCGCTCGCCGCCAGCACGGTTTTGATGTCGCCCGCGCGCTCCAGAAACTGCACCAGATGAAAAATCTCCAGCGGCTCGAGCGCCGCGCCTTCGATGCCCAGCCGGACCGCGGCCTGCCGAACATCCGGCACTCCCCCAAATCGGATCGGCGGCGGCCCCGCGGCCCGGCCCACGCCGCTGGCCGCGCCTTGCTCCGTCCCGCGCAGATACTCCATCGCTTCGCCGGCTTCGGCCAGCTCCCGCTCGGCCTGCTCGCGCTCGGGAAGCGGTCGCAGCTTTTCCAGCGCGGCCACCCCCAGCGGGCTTCCCGCATATCGGCGCAGAATTTCCAGAACCTGGGGAAATTCCAGGACTTCCTCGACCGTCATAACGAGAGCACCAGCCGGTCCCGCACCGCGTACGCTTTCTCGATCACGGCCAGCGTCCCCGGCGTGATGGCGTACTCGGCCAGCCGCTCCCGCGCGACCCATTCGGCCCGGCTCACATCGTCCCCCGCCCGCAACTCGCCGCCCGTCTTCTCGCAGAGGTAGTCGATGAGCACGTAGTGGTATTCGGTCCGCCCCGCGGCGTCAGGCCGGATGCTCTCGAACACCTCCACGATCTCGAGGATGCGCACCTCCAGCCCGGTTTCTTCGAGCATCTCCCGCCGCAGCCCCTCCGCCAGCCGCTCCCCGGTCTGGAGCGCCCCGCCCGGCAGCGACCACGCCCCTTTCAGCGGCTCGTGCCCCCGCTCGACGAGCAGCACCCGTCCAGCTTCAAATAGCACCGCCGCCACCCCCACCACCGGCCGCTCGGGGTATCGCCTCGACGCTTCCGCCATACCACCCGATTGCAGCATACCCCTTTCTGGCTGGCAACTTTGGTGGACTGGCAGCCATCGTGCAAGCCGGCCCGTGGCGTCCGTTGCCGCCAGATTCGCAGCACCGGCTCCGGGTGGCAATCGTCGTGCGAGAGCGGACGGACCCCCATCGTCACCAGGACAAATTTTTCCCGTAGCAACTTTCGCCGACTTTTGGTAAGTAGTCTGAAGGAGGGTTTTATGGCAACTTGTCCGGTTTGTGAGGGCACCTTCTTCGTGGACGAAGAAGAGGTGGAGGAAGGCGACCTCATTAGCTGCGAGGAGTGCGGGGTGGAGTTGGAGGTGGTCAGCCTGGATCCTCTGGATCTTGAGGCCGTCGAGGATGAGGAAGCCAAAGAGGATGAGGAAGAAGAAGCCGAGATGTAGCCACGCTTTTCTGGTTGTTTTCGCGTCGGCCCTCTGGATCGCGGCGCCCCCGGCGGCTGCCAGGAAGCAACCCAAGGTTGTCCCGGAGGCCATTCTCTTCGGCAACGTTTTTCAGGAGGACGGCTTCTCACTGCGGGGCGCGCGCGTGGTGGTGTACAACGCCGACCAGCCCAAGAAGCGCAAGGAATCGAGCACGGATATCCAGGGCGAGTTCGCCGTGCGCGTCCCGGCCGGCAAGGCCCGCTACACCGTCGAAGTGAGCGCTCCGGGCTTCATCCCGGCAACCAAGACCGTCGAGGTTACCGCCGACGAGCGTGTCGATATGACGTTTCGGCTGGCGCCGGCAAAGAAATAAGGCTTGCCCGGCTGCAACCGGCCCAGGCCGGCAGCCATCCAAAAAAAGGGGTGTTCCGATGCGTCGAGCTGCTTGGAGGAAGTTGGCCGGCTTTGCCGTTGTGGCTGCGGTCGCCTTGGCCCCGTTGCTGGTCCGGCCCGCGGCTGCCAAGGAAAAAGAGCAGAAGCTCCGTTCGGTGCAGGGCATCGTCACCGATGAGCAGGAAAATCCGATACCGAAGGCCGTCGTGCAGCTCAAGAACATGAAGACGCTGCAGGTCAAGTCGTTCTACACCGACGACAAGGGCGCCTACCGCTTTCACGGCCTCGACCCCGACCTCGACTACGAGCTGCGGGCCGAGTTCGGCAGCGCCACCAGCGGCCCTCGCAAGCTCACCCCCTTCGATAGCCGCCGCGACGTCATTATCAACTTCAAGCTGGAAGCCAAGAAGTGAGCGGCTGCACCTCCATAGGACGCGCCGGAATCTTGACCGTTGCCGCGCTCGTCCTGGCCGCCGCGCCCCTCGATCTAAAACCGATTGACCAGCCCGGTTACCGGTCTGTGCTCGCCTCCCAGCGCGGCAAGGTCGTTCTGGTGGACTTCTGGGCCACGTGGTGCGGCCCCTGCCGCGAAGAGATGCCCGCCATCGCTGCGCTTCAGAAGAAATGGCAGGGCAAGCGCTTCGT
>DASQHK010000421.1:0-18642 GCA_035632135.1 Bryobacterales bacterium | reverse complement strand
GTGACGCACGTGCCGTTTCGCGCCGTTTACGAGCAAGTCTCGTGCTGGGGCGAGGCGCGCAAGCGGGAAGTCATCGACGTGGCGCTCCAGGGCCGCCCCGGCCCCGACGATCTGCTGCGGGAGTTTCGCAGCGGCTACTCGTTCCTGTTCGACATTGTGACCGACATCGGGGCCTACCGCGACCTGCACCGGCACCGCCGCTGCCAGCAGATCCGCCAGGACTACACCGCCGAGCTGGGGGCCGAGACGCCGCGGCTGATCGTGGAGGCCGGCCTGCAGGATACCTATCACCACGCCCTGCATGGCGCGCGGCTGGCGCGCGAGGCGATGGAACCCGTTTCGCCGGAGGCGTCCCATTACCTGCTGCCCTTCGCCACGCGCCTGCGCTTCCTTTACAAGATGGATTTCGCCGAGGCGGAGTACATCGCGCGCGTGCGATCCGGGGTCAAGGGGCACTTCGCGTACCGCGAGGTGGCCTGGCAGATGAAGGAGAAGATGCGGGAGGCCTATCCCGACCTGGGGCGGCTGATGGAGGCTACGCCGCCCTGGGTGGAGGACACGCTGAAGCGGTGACCAAATCCCGGCATGCGTGCCGGCGATATGAATAGGGGGTCATGGACATTCAAGTGAGTATGGATTTCGAGCGAGCGGCCGAGCACCTCTTGGCGCTTCATGCTAAGGGGGAAGCCCGCATGGACCGGGCCGATGCCCGCATGGACCGGTTTGAGAAACAGCTTGCTGAGATGTGGAAACTGATGCGCGCCGGGGCCAAGCTCGTGGTCCAGATTGGCAAGGCCCAGAAACGAGCCGATCAGAGGGTCGATCGGCTGGCTCAAATCTGGTCGCGACAGGGACAGAATGGAGGGCGCCGCTCATCCTGACCGGGCGCCGCTACGAAGCCGAGGCCATAACCGCCTGCCGCTGCTCCCTCCACAGCTTCACGTAAGGCGCGAGGTCGCGCATCATCCGGTCAAACTGGTCGAAGTTCAGTGACTGTGCGCCGTCGCTGAAAGCTTCCTCCGGGCAGGGATGCACCTCGACCATCATGCCGTCGGCGCCCACCGCCACGGAAGCGCGCGCCAGCGCCGGGATCAGGCTGGTCTTGCCGGTGGCGTGGGCCGGGTCGAGAATCACCGGGAGATGCGTCAGCTCGCGCAGCACGGGCACCGCGCCGATGTCGAACGTGTTGCGAGTGGCGGTCTCAAAGGTGCGGATGCCGCGCTCGCACAGGATCACATCGGAGTTGCCTGCCGATACGACATACTCCGCCGAGAGCAGCAGCTCTTTGATGGTCGAACTCAGGCCGCGCTTCAGCATCACCGGCCGGCCGGCCTTGCCGAGCGACTTCAGCAGGGCGTAGTTCTGCATGTTGCGCGCGCCGATTTGCAGTACATCGGCATACTCGGCCACCAGGGGGACGTCGGTGGCGCTCATCACCTCGGTGATGATAGAAAGGCCGGTTTCCTGGCGAGCGCGCCGCAGCAGTTTCAGGCCCTCTTCCTCCAGGCCCTGAAAGTCATAGGGCGAGGTCCGCGGCTTGAAGGCGCCCCCGCGGAGCACCTTGGCGCCGGAGCGCGCCACCGCGGCGGCGGTCGAAAGAAGCTGCTTCTCGCTTTCGACCGAACACGGCCCGGCCATCACGATGAAGTCCTCGCCGCCGATCACGGCGCCGTCCACGCGCACCTGGCTCGGCTCTTTCTTGTACTCGCGGCTGACAAACTTGTACGGCGCCGAGATGCGCACCGCGCTCTCCACGCCCGGCGCGGCCTCCAGCGACTCCAGACAGTGCGTCACGTCGCCCACGCCCACCGCGGCGATCACCACGCGCTCCTCGCCGCTGATGGAATGGACTTTGTAGCCGAAATCGCGGATCCTCTGGCAGACATGCTCAACCTGCTCCTTGCTTGCCCCCAGCCTCATCGAAATCACCATGGCTTCACCTCGAAAATGAAAAACCCACTCTTTCGAGTGGGTTCGGTTTGACGATTGTTGCCGTTGAAAAACCTACGCCACTCGCTTACGGGCTGCTAAAGCCCGCAAATCGAAACGGCCAAAAGTAGGCGTAGGCCTGCTGCATAGCGAAGGACCATTATAGCCACAGTTCGGCCGGTCTTGTCCAGAGCCCGTGCGAGAATAGTTGCTCATGCGCCTGGGCGTGGACACCGGCGGGACCTTCACCGACATCGTTGGCTGGGACGGCGCGCGGGTGCTGACGCGCAAAGTGCGCTCGACGCCGGATGATCCCTCGCGCGCGATTCTGGAAGGGATCGCCGGTCTGGCGGCGGAGGAGATCGTCCACGGCTCGACCGTGGCCACCAATGCCCTGCTCGAACGCAAGGGCGCGCGAACGGCGTTCGTCACGACCAAGGGATTCGAAGACCTGCTGCGCATCGGCCGCCAGAATCGCAAGCACCTTTACGATCTGCTGGGCCAGGGCAGGGCCGAACTGGCGCCGGCGCGGTGGACCTTCGGGGTCGAGGAGCGGACGCTCTACGATGGAACGATCTTGCAGGCCGTCGATCCCGGCGCCGCACGCTCCCTGGCGGAGGAATTGCGCCGCCACCGGATCGAGTCGGTTGCTGTGTGCCTGCTACATTCCTACGCCAACGCGCAGAATGAGTTAGCACTTCAAGCAGAGCTTGAAGGTTTCTCTGTATCTCTTTCGCATGAAATCCTTCCAGAGTATCGTGAATTTGAGCGCGCCTCGACCACGCTGGTCAACGCTTACGTCATGCCGCTGATGGCCCGCTATCTGAAGCGGCTGGCGGACAAGCTGGCGCCAACACGGCTGCGCGTCATGCAGTCCAATGGCGGGTCGATCTCCGCCGAGATGGCCGGCCGCAGCGCGATTCACACCATTCAGTCGGGGCCGGCGGGGGGACTGTTGGGCGCGGCGGCGGTGGCGCGGCGGGCGGGCTTCGGGCGAATCATCAGCTTCGACATGGGCGGCACCTCCACCGACGTCTCGCTCTACGACGGCGCCCCGGGCTTCACGCAGGAATCGGAGATCGGTGATTTTCCAGTCCGCGTGCCGATCCTGAACATTCACTCGGTGGGGGCCGGCGGCGGCTCCATCGCCCGCATCGATGCCGGCGGCGCGCTGCGCGTGGGCCCGCAGAGCGCCGGAGCGTCTCCCGGGCCGGTGTGCTATGGCTACGGCGAGCAGATCACGATCACCGACGCCAACCTGTTTCTGGGCCGCATCGACCCGGAAAAATTCCTGAGCGGGCGGATGCGCCTCGATCCCGGCCGCGCGGCCCGGTATCTCGAGCGTTTCGCAAGATCAGCGGGCGCTGGCGCCGTAAGCGTGGCGCGAGCGATTATCGACGTCGCCAACTCCAACATGGAGCGGGCGATTCGGGCCGTCTCGATCGAGCGCGGCTACGACCCGCGCGATTTTGCCCTGGTCAGCTTCGGCGGGGCTGGCGGGCTGCACGCCTGCGATCTCGCGGTGCGCCTCGAAATCTCAACCGTGCTCGTGCCGCGCCACGCCGGCGTGCTCTCGGCCCTGGGAATGCTGGCCGCCGATTGCGTGCGCGATTATTCCCGCTCGGTGCTGGGAAAGCCGGCCCGACCCGCGTTTCAGGAAATGGAGCGGCAGGCGGCGGCCGAGTTTGCCGGGATGGGCTTCCCCGCGCCCCTGTGCGAGCAGCTCATCGACCTGCGCTATCGCGGGCAATCCTACGAGATCACGATGCCGTGGGCCGCGCGCGCGAGCTTCGACGCCGAGCACCGCCGGCTCTACGGCTACGACCACCAGGGCCGGGAAGTCGAGGGAGTCACCGCGCGGCTGCGCGCGACCGGCGTCACCGAGAAGATCGACCTGGCAGCGCCCGCGCCGCCCGAAACATTTTCGAGCACTTACGTTCCGGCCGGCTGGCGCGGGGAGGAGGACGAAGCAGGGAACTTGATCCTGCGAAAAGCTTCATGACCGAAAAGCTCTCGCTCTCGCTCGACCTGTTCCGCAACCTGTTCGTTTCCATCGCCGAGGAGATGGGCATCGTGCTGCGGCGGACGTCGTTCTCCCCCAACATCAAGGAGCGGCGCGACTACTCCTGCGCCGTCTACGACGCGCAGCGCCGGACGGTCGCCATGGGCGACCACATGCCGGTGCACCTGGGCGCGATGCCCGCGTCGGTCGAGGCGGCTGCCAGCAGCCTTGCGATGGAGCCGGGGGACGTGGTCATCCTCAACGACCCGTTTCGCGGCGGCACGCACTTGCCCGATATCACGGCCGTCTCCGGCGTGTTTCTGCGCGAAGACGAGCCGCCGGCCTATTACGTCGCTTCCCGCGCGCACCACTCCGACGTCGGCGGCATCTCGCCGGGATCCATGCCGCTCGCGCGCGAGATCTACCAGGAAGGCCTGCGCATTCCGCCGGTGAAGCTGGTCAAGCGCGGGCGGATGGATGAGGAGATTCTGGCGCTGCTGCTGGCCAACGTGCGCACACCCGAGGAACGCCGCGGCGACCTCGGCGCCCAGATCGCCGCGCAGCGGGTAGGCGAGCGGCGGCTGCTGGCGGCGACCGAAAAATACGGACGCGCGGACTTGCAGCGGCGCATCGACGAGCTGCTCGATTACGCCGAGCGCATGATGCGCGCGCGCCTGGCCGAGATTCCCGACGGCGTCTTCCGCTTCGAGGATTTCCTGGATGACGACGGCATCAGCGATGCCCCGGTTGGCATCCGCTGTGAATTGCGCATCGAGGGATCTGACGCCACGGTCGATTTCTCCGCCTCCGATGCCCAAGTGGCGGGCAGCGTGAACGCCAACCGGACGGTCGCGGTTTCGGCAACGATGTACTGCTTCCGCTGTCTGATCGCCGAGGACGTCCCCTACAACGCCGGTCTGATGCGGCCGGTCCGCGTAATTACGCGGCCGGGGACGGTGGTCGATGCGCAGCCGCCGGCGGGCGTGGCGGGCGGCAACGTCGAAACCTCGCAGCGCATCACCGACGTGGTGCTTGGCGCGCTGGCGCAGGCGCTGCCCGATCGCATTCCGGCGGCCAGCTCCGGCACCATGAACAACCTCACGCTCGGCGGCATCGACCCGCGCACAGGCCAGCCTTTTGCCTACTACGAAACCATAGCCGGCGGCATGGGTGCGCGGCCGAACGCGCCGGGCTTGAGCGCCGTCCACACCCATATGACCAACAGCCTCAACACGCCGGTTGAGGCGCTCGAGCATTTCTACCCGTTCCGCGTGCGGCGCTACGCTGTGCGGCGCGGCTCCGGCGGGGCGGGAAAGTTTCGCGGCGGCGACGGCATCATCAAGCAGATCGAGCTGCTCGCCGACGCCGAGGTGACCATCCTCTCCGACCGGCGGCGGCGCGGGCCTTACGGCCTGGCCGGCGGGCAGCCGGGGAAGCCGGGCGTGAATCGCATCAACGGCAAGCGCGTGGCCTCCAAGGCGCGCCTGCAGTGCCGGGCCGGTGACGTGCTGACCATCGAAACGCCGGGCGGAGGCGGCTGGGGCAAGCGCTGAGACCACCAGAAGGAATTGCCCCGCCGCATAGCGCCTGTTCTACAGGCATCATCTCCGCGCGCTCGCGAAAATCTTCTTGGGCAGCATGGCGTGTACGCCCTTCACTCCATCGACCACCTGGGTCACCTGCAAATCGACCGCCGCGCTGCAGAGCATGTAGGCATCATCACGAGATAGCCCCCGCGCAGTCACCAGATAGTCGATCATCTCTTTTGTCGCCCGCCGCGCCGCTTCGTCCAGCGTCTCGTGGAAGCCCATGGTGATGATGTGCGTCGGTGTCTCGGCGCGGGGCCAGCGCAGCTTCAGGTCCTTGCGCACGGTAAAGCGAAACACCCCGGTCAGGGGAGCCTCGATGGCCGTCAGGTTCACCTCCCCGTCTCCCTGGCCCGCGTGGCCGTCACCGACCGAGAAGAGCGCTCCGCGCACGTGCACGGGCATGTAAAGCGTCGTTCCGGCGATCAATTCCTTGTTATCCATGTTGCCGGTGTGGGCTCCAGGCGGGGCGCTATCCGTGCGGCCCATGGGCGGCGCCACGCCCATGCTGCCAAAAAACGGCCGCAGCGGAATCCGTATCCCGGGGCCAAACTCCGCCACCCCCGCCCGCTCGTTGAGCCGCACCAGCTTGCTCCGCATGTAGGGATACTCATCCGCGAGCATGCCCATTCCCGGTTCAAACATCATCCAGCCATAGGCGGAGCGGAGATGAGTCTCCAGGATGTCGACCTGGAGCACGTCTCCCGGGGCTGCGCCCTCCACGTACACCGGCCCGGTGAGCTGGTGCGGCCCGGGGCCATGATCCTTCACCTGGGCGTAGATTTCCTTCAGCTCGCGGAGATTGGGATCGCTCGCCGCAACACCCAAACTCTCCAGCATTTCCGGAATGCCGCCTGCCGTGTCAATGCGCACGGTGGCGCCCGAAACGACCTGCAGAACCGGCTTGACGTCAGCGCCGTAGTAGCCCCACGTGATCGTGGAGGGCGAACAATGTAGGGTTTGTTGTGCGACGAGAGGAACTGCGGAGAAGACCAGCAGAAGCAGAGTTGTTCTCATGTCGGAAGTATATACCGCGACGCCCCGGCCTGATTGCTTCGTACCGCATCCCGTGTCAACTCCTCAAGGGCGGTCAGGTCTCGACCCGCCGCGCGACGGCGTTCCACTTCAGGCGCCGGCCCTGCCGCAGCGAATCCAGGGCCATGCAAAGCACGATCGTGGTCGCCTGGCCGGCCTCGACCGGCGCGTTGGGATCTTTGCGCGTGCGGATACATTCCAGAAAGTTGCGGATGTGGGCGCGCGCGGCGGCATTGAAGCTGCCCGGCTTGCTCTGCTCGATACTGGGCTTCATCTCGATCGCGCTGCTTTCCGGATAAAGCGAATACCATTCGCGGCCCACGTCGAAGCGCGCCTTCGAGCCGTGAAACTGCTTGATCTGGTCGTTGAAGGCGTTGTAGCGCATCGCCTTGTACCCGAGCGTGAAGGTGGCAAGATAATCCTCGGGATATTCGATGGCGATGGTGGCGGTTTCCGGCACCTCGGCATGGGCCAGATTGGGCTTGGTCCCGGTGCAGGTGACCGCCGCCGGCTGCTTCGAGTTCATGAACCACTGGATGCAATCGACGATGTGCGCGGCCTGGCCCACCAGCAGCCCGCCGGAGTAGTCCCAGAAGTAATACCAGTTGAAGAAGCGCAGCGGATCCATCTCCCGCCGGGGCGCGCTGCCCAGCCACTGGTTCCAGTCCAGCTTGCCTTTGAGCGGCCGGGCAAAAAGGCCGTTCTGGTGGTTGAGCCATTGCGAAGTGACCAGGCGGATCTCGCCGAGCTGGCCGGAATCCATAATGCCCTTGGCGGCCAGAAACAGCTCCGCGCTGCGCCGCTGCGTGCCGACTTGCACCACGCGCCGGGTGGCCCGCACCGCGTCGATGATCGCGAAGCCTTCCGGGATGGTATGAGCCATAGGCTTCTCGACATAAACGTCCTTGCCGGCCTGCACCGCGTCGATGACCATGCGGGCGTGCCAGTGGTCCGGCGTGGCGATAATGACGGCATCGAGCGATTTGTCTTCGAGCAGGCGATGGTAGTTGTCGTAGGACCTCGCGCCGGTCGATGCCACTTGGAGGCCGGCTTCGAGGTTCGCCTCATAAACGTCGCAAACGGCGGCCATCTCGGCGCCTAGTTCCTTGAACTCGCCGGTGAGATAGCGGCCGCGGCCGCCGCTGCCGATGATGCCCGCGCGTATGCGGTCGCTCGCGCCGAGCACGCGGGCGCTTGCCGCCGCGGTGGTGAACAGGAAATTTCTGCGATTCATGGCAGACAGTTTACACAAAACGAGGCGTCGTCGCTCAGCGCAGCGCCATCGGTTTGCCGCCGGCCTGCTTGCTGCGCTGGGCGGTGTCCATGAAGGCGTAGATCTCGAGCGTCTCGTCGTTGGATACGGGCGGCTGACCGGTCTCGAAGAAGGTCATAATGCGCCGGGCCAGCGGCACATAACTGAACGGAACTTTGGCCGGACTCTGCACAGCTTCCTTCGGCCGGAACACCACCGCTCCGTAGCCGCCATAAGGGCGCAGCGTGCGCACGGTGCCGATGCGGCCGTCCCTCCAGCGGCCCACGATGACGTCCGCGCCGGTGGTAAAGTCACCGCCCGAGATGCGGGTCGCCTCCACGCAGCCAGGGCCCATGAGCGCGTAGAGCATCTCGATGGGATGGATGGCATACCAGGAAAGATCGAGAGAGTGGTGCTCTTCCATGGGGCCGGGTCCCCACGTGGTGACGCCGGTCGCGTCCGGGTATTTCATCGTCGTAGCGATCTCGCCGTAGCGGAGGCCCGAGGAGCTAAACCAGGGCACGCCGGCCTCCTTGGCCAGCCGCGCGATTTCCCGCGCGTCTTCGAGCGTGGCGGCGAGCGGCTTGTCGATGAACATCGGCTTCTTCGCCGCAATCACCAGCCGCGCCTGCGCCAGGTGGATGCGCCCATCGCCGCTTTCGAGCAGCACGTCGTCGACTTTGCCGCAGAGGGTGGGAATATCGGGAACCATCTCGACGCCATACGTGCCTTGCAGCTCGGCGGCATATTTCTCAAACCGGCTCCAGCTCGTGGGGATGTCGCGGCTGCCGCTCTTGTACGCTGCAACGACCCTGCCGCCGGGGATGTGGTCGGGGTTCGAAGCGTCGTTGAAGAGCTTGGTGAGCTGGATCACGTGGGAGGTGTCGGTGCCGATGATGCCGATGCGGAGATCGGCTGCGCTCGCGGGAGCTGCTCCGGGCAGCAGCGCCATAAGCCCGGCCAGGCCCGCAATTAAAAAGTTGCCGATGCGAGCAGGATTCGTCATTATCACAGGGCGAGTATACTCGGAACCCCGGCGGAGACGCATCTTCCTCCCGATGCCGGCCGGGAATTTCCACTGACGCGCGCTGCTTACACGCTCTCCGGAACGACGTATGGCTTGCGATAGTCGCGCGTGAGCAGCGCGTTGGCTTCGTCATCGCCGAGGAAGCGGCCGGTGGCCGGCGCGATCCGCAGCCGGCGGCCCACGCGGTAGCTGATATTCGCCAGGTGGCAAAACGCGGCAGACCGCGCGCCAATCTCGATGTCCGCGTGCAACACTTTGTAATCGCGCGCGCGGATCCCGTCGAAGAAGTTCTTCATGTGCGGCGTGGTGTCCGGCCCGTGGCCTTTTTCGTCCATCGCCAATTCGTATCTCTCCTTGCCCCCGGCCCCGGCCCCGCGGGCAGCGTCGCCGCTGATGTTTCCCGCCGTGCTCTTGTACACCTGGAAGCCGGATTGATGGAGCACCATGAACCCGAGGTCGCCGAAGAAGATATTGCCCACGTAATTCGGGCGCAGCGGCGCGAGGCCTTCGGTCGGCGTAGGCAGATTGCGCACGTCGAAGGTAACCTGCGCGTCGCCGAAGTCGAACGTCGACTGGAGCGTGTTCGGGGTTTCCTGATCGTCCTTCCACGCGAACTTGCCCCCGGTCCCGGAGGCCGCCCGCGGCCATCCGGTGCGCCCGAATCCCCACAGAGCGATGTCCATTTCGTGCACGCCCTGGTTGCCGATGTCGCCGTTGCCGGTGTCCCAGAACCAGTGCCAGTTGTAAGCGAATTTGTTCTTGCTGTACGGCTTCCACTGCGCCGGCCCCAGGAAGCGGTCCCAGTCGAGGCCCGCCGGCACGGCCTCATCGAGCGCGTGGCCGATCGAAAAGCGCCGCCGGTAGCACAGTCCGCGCGCATGATACAGCTCCCCGATCACGTCTTCGCGCAGCAACTGCACGGCGCGGATCATGTGTGGCTTGGAGCGGCTCTGCATGCCGACCTGCACCATCCGGTTGTATTTCCGGGCGGCCGCCACCATCTGCCGGCTTTCAAAAATGTTGTGGCACGCCGGCTTCTCCACGTACACATCTTTGCCCGCCTGGCAGGCCCAAATCGCCGCCAGGGCATGCCAGTGGTTGGGCGTGGCGATCGAAACCGCGTCTACGTCTTTCGATGCGAACACCGTCCGCATGTCGTCGTAATCCTTCGGAACATAGCCCTTGGCCTTCTGAATCCTGGCGACGGCCCGCTCGCGAGCCGCCTGGTTGACGTCGCAGACTGCCGCGATCCGGCAATCGGTATCGAGCGAAGAGTAGTAGTCAATATGGTTGGTGCCGCGGCCGCCCAGCCCGATGATGCCGACTTGAATGCGGTCGTTGGCGCCGAGAATCGGAAATTGGGCGGTTGCAATCGCTGCGGCGGCGGCTTGGACAAAGCGGCGTCTGTCTGGTTGCGAATTCATTCTTAGCCCTCCCATTAATAGCGTGCCAATTCTATCACAGCCAATTCCAGCGGCCCGGGTTTATCCCGAGGTTTATCCCGTGGCTCGCCCCTCAAGGGCGCTCGCACGGGGCCGCGTCCCGTCGCCCGCAGGTCCGCCATGCCGCCGCGCGCCGGTGAGGACTAGAATTGATGGAGCGAAGCGCGGACGGATTTATCGCGCGCCGCGCTTGCGCGCAGTCATCGACGGCTCGAACGGCAGCAGGGAATGCTCATGAAACGCGGTCCTCTTCATCTGGGCGCGGCTCTGGCGGCGCTGTTGTTGGTCGCCATCGCAGGGCCGGCGCAGAGACGGCGGTTCGGGCCGCCCCAGGGCGACGAAGCTCCGCTCCCCGCCCGCGAGGCCGAGTTCCATTTTCTGCGCGTCGAATATACCGATCTGCCGCAATACCACCGCCGCTGGGGATACGCTTCTCGCGATGGAATGGGAACCGGCTGGTGGCTCGTGGATTGGCCCGACGCCGACAATCATTTCACCACGGGCATCCAGCGCCTGACCGGAATCGATACCGGCGATCCGCGCCACCTTCGGCTCACCGACGACCGGCTCTTTGACTACCCCTGGATCTACGCCACGCAGACCGGATGGTGGGACTTGAGCGCCGCGGAAACCGATCGGCTGCGGGAATACCTCCTCCGCGGCGGCTTCCTGGTGGTTGACGATTTCTGGGGTCCCGAGCAGTGGGAGGTGTTTCGCCAAACCATGGACCGGGTGCTCCCCGGTCGTTCCATCACAGATATCGCCGAGTCGGACGCAGTGATGCACGTTCTTTACGACATCCGGGAAAAGGACCGCACGTTCATCCCCGGCTCCCGCCATTTGCGGCGCGGCCTCGGCGGCAGCGTCGAGATCGTGCAGCCCTTGGGAACCGCTCCTGCCTGGCGAGCCATGTACGACGACAAGAACCGCATGGTGGTCGCCATCAATTTCGATACCGATGTGGGCGACGCCTGGGAGTTCGCCGACGTTCCCTATTACCCGGAAGCGATGACCGCGCTTGCCTACCGCTACGGGATCAACTACATCATCTACGCGATGACACACTGAGCAGCGCATGGCGGCCTGCTGCGGCGTGGCCCGCTGCGGACCCGCCGTGGAACGGCGGGAAGCCGCAACATTCCGCGCAGCCCCACCGATTGAAGGCTCCCCAATCCGTTCCTGCAAATCTTTCCGGTTTTCGTGCGGTTTTGTGGCTAAGCTCACGGAACTAAGTAATTATTGTACGTTAGTATACCTACTCGACCCCCAGACCTGTACTTTTTACACCGTGTCTGCTGTCCGGGATCAGGTTCTTTGACCCGAAAAGAACTGGCCCAAGCTGTGTGAGTTGCTGCTCGAACCGCGTCGGACCTCGCTGCGGCGAGCCATCGCGTAGCAACAGCTTGGCCGGGCCACAAACGGGCCACGCGCCGGCAAGCGTGCTTGGAAACACAATTGCAGGAAACACAGGTCGTTATATCGCGCTTCGGAAACCGGTGCGCTCGCGTGTGGTGTCGGATGCAGCCAGCAAACCTGTAGTGTAGATCCGGCCGGCAACGGCATTTCAGGAGGAACCGTTCATGATGCGAAAGTGTTCACTGCTGCTTGTTTTCGCGCTCGGTCTGGCGCCCTGGCTCTTCGCCGCTCAGGGCTTGAGCACGAGGGCCAACAAGGACGACTGGGAGGAGATCAACTTTGAGTTCAACTCCTCCATCCTCTCCGATGGGTATCCGAGCCTGCTTCGCCTCGCGGAATTGCTGCAAAAGCATCCTGGCTACAAGGTGAGGCTCGAAGGGCACACCGACTATGTAGGGTCAGATACCTATAACAACAAGCTGGCTCTGGCGCGGGCCGAAACGGTCAAGTCGTTTCTGGTCAAGTACGGCGTAACCGCGGGCCGGATCGAAACTTCGGGGCGCGGCAAGCGCAACCCCGAGGTCGATAACCGCACCGCGGAGGGCCGCTTCATGAACCGCCGCGTGGTGGTCACCGTCACCGACGCGCAGGGGAAAGTCATCAGCGCCGGCGGCGTCGGCGAGGCCATCCAGGCTATGGAGCCCGCCAAGAAAGCCGAAGAGTGCTGCAACGAGGTGTTGAAAAAGCTCGACGACATCATGGCGATGCTGCGCGACCTCAAGAATGAAAACGACGACCTGAAGCGGCAGGTAGCCGAGCTGAAGGGCGAGAAGCCCGCGCCGCCGCCCGTCGCGCCAGCTCCGCCGGCGGCCGGCAAAGAAGAGATGGCCAAGATGGCGGAAGAGGCCGCCCAGAAAGCGGTCCAGGCCGGCAAGACCAAAAAGTTCTCGCTGCTCGGCCTGAACGCCGGTCCGGACACAAACGGCCAGCTTACCTTCACCGGCAAGGGGCGCTTCTTTGCGCCCTTCGGCGGCACGCACGCCGTGCAGGCGGAAGGCGAGTACATGCGCTTCGCCGACCGGCAGGAAGGCCAGGCCGACTTAGGGCTTGTCAATCGGTATAAGGACGTCCAGCTCGGCCTGTTCTCCAGCTTCAAGCGCGTCGGCCTGCGCGATTACCAGCAGGGCGGCAGCCTGGGACAAGGCGCGCTGACCTTCGACTGGATTTTCCGGCGCGGCCGCCTCGGCTTTTTCGGCACCAAGGCGTTTCTCGACAACCCGGTGATCGGCAGCAAGACCATCAGCGCGCACGTGTTTGAAGAGAGCTATCTGCACGTGATCGATCAGATCGGCGGCAGCACGTCGATCGGCCTGTGGGGCAATGCTTACGTGGAAGGCAACCTGGGCGCGCTGTTCAGCCGCGCCGGCAGCAACCGGCCCGGCGGCACGGTCCGCCTCATCCAGCCCCTCAACCCGCACTGGGCCTTCACCGTCGAGGCGGGCCTGAACGAGACGCTGCTCAGCAAGAACGACGAGGGCCGCGTGGCGTTCGGCCTCCAGCTCGGCAACTGGATCCGGCCCAAAGACTTCGCCGGCCTGAAGAACCCGGTGCCGGTGGACGTGCCGCGCATCCGCTACGAAGTGCTGACCCGGCGCGTGCGCAACGGCAACTCGCCGCCGGTAGCCGACGCCGGCCCCGATCAGCTCGGCGTCCCGGCTGGCACCAAGATGCTCGACGGCTCCGCTTCCTACGATCCGGACGGCGACCCCATCACGTTCCAGTGGACGCAGATTGCCGGCCCCACCGTCACGCTGTCCAATCCCACGTCTGCGCAGACCACGTTTGAAGCGGCCGCCGGCCAGGGCTACAGCTTCCGCCTGACGGTGAAAGACACCTACGGCGGCATCGGCACCGCCAAGGTCACGGTCGTGACGAAGAAAACGCCGACGGTCAAGATCGTCCGCTTCGAGGCCAATCCTTCGACCATCAAGGCGGGCGAAAAGACGACCATTGTCTGGGAGGTGCAGAATGCCACCGACGTGGAGATCACCGGCCTCGGCAAGGTCGATCCAAAGGCCGGCACCTCGACTGTCGCCCCCACGGAAACCACGATGTACAAGCTGACCGCCAGCAACGGCTCGGACCAGGTCAGCGAGACTATCACGGTGACTGTGGCGCGCCCCGACGTGCGCATCCTGAGCTTCCAGGCGACGCCCACCAACATCAACGCCGGCCAAGCCTCGACGCTCTCGTGGCAAACCGAGAACGCTGATACGGTTTCGATCAGCGGCATCGGCAACGTGCAGACCAACGGCACCGCCCCGGTCTCGCCAACGCAAACCACAACCTACACGCTGACGGCCACCAACCGCTACGGCACGGTGAACGCTACTGCGACCGTGACGGTGGGTCCGACGGGCGTGCCGCGCATCGTGCGCTTCGCCGCCACCCCGCCGGAGATTCTGCCGGGCGAGCAATCGACGCTGAACTGGGAGGTGGAAAACGCCTCCAGCATCACCATCAGCGGCCTCGGCACGGTGCAGGCCACCGGCACGTCGGCGGTCAGCCCCGCTACTACCACGACCTACACGCTGACGGCGACCAACGCGCAAGGCTCGGTAACGGCCACCGCGGTGGTCAGCGTGCTCCCGCGCGCCAAGGTCCTCAACTTCACGGCCAACCCGCCGTCCACGCAGAACCCGGGCGATCCGGTGACGCTGACCTGGACCACGCAAGGCGCCGACGAGGTTGTGATCACGGGCGTCGGGAACGTGCCGGTCAACGGCTCAGTCGTTGTGAAGCCGATGGCCACCACCAGCTACTCGCTGACCGCCTACGGCAAGCGCTCGCAGGCGACCGCGGTGGTGGTTGTGAAGGTGGGTGCGGGCTTCAACCTGCCGCCCATCGCCGACGCCGGGCCGCCCCAGATCGTCGGAGATCCGATGGCGCATCTGGACGGCTCGCGCTCGTATGATCCGGACGGCGATCCGCTCATTTATAGCTGGCGCATCATCAGCGGCCAGCAGGTGCAGATCACCGGAGCGAACACCGCCACTCCGGCCGTGAAACTGCTCAGCGGCGACGGTCAGTACATCTTCGAGCTGACGGTGGCCGACAATCGCGGCGCCAGCGCCACAGCGACGACCCGGGTGACCTTCAAATTCGATCCGTGAGCCGGCGCTAACCCACAACCCGGGGCGGGCGGCGGTGAACCGCCGCCGCCCGCTCCGGGCTTTTTTCAAAATCCGAGCCCTTCCAACTTCCGGCCCTGCCTCGCCTGTAGAATGGGGAAGGACGGGGGATGACAGACAACCGGCAACAAAGCGGAGCGCCGGCTTTGACGGTGGTCGCGGTGTTTGTGGCGCTGGCGGCGCTGTTTGCGCTGACCGGCGTCGTGACCGGCGCCTATCGCTCCGAGCGGCACTCGATGGCCGAGCAGCACTACCAGCTCGGCAGCGCGCTCGCGCGGCAGGGCCGCAACCACCAGGCACTGGAGCAGTTTCAAGCGGCGCTCTCCTTTTCGCACGACAATCCCGAATACCAGCTCGCGCTGGCACGCGCTCTGCTCGATCTCGGCCGGCTGGAGGAAGCTGAATCGCACCTGCGCGAGCTGCGCCAGAACGACCCCACCGACGGCGTGGTGAACCTACTGCTGGCCCGCATCGCCGCCCGGCAAGGCAAGACGGATGACGCCGTTGTGTATTACCACACGGCCATCTACGGCCTGTGGCCGGAACAGCCCGAGCAGCGCCGCATCAAGACCCGCCTCGAGCTGGTGGACATGCTGATGAAGCGCGGCGGCAAGCGGCAAGCCCTGGCGGAGTTGCTCGAGATGATGGACCGCGTGCCGGCTGATGACATCGCCACGCGCCAGCGCCTGGGAACACTGCTGCTGGCGTGCGATGCGCCGAAGCAGGCGGCGGAGGTGTTTGAAAACATTGTCCGGCGGCAGAGCCATAACGCCGAGGCGTACGCCGGTCTCGGCGAGGCTGAATTTGCTCGCGGCGGCTACCGGCAGGCGCAGGACGCCTTCCGCCAAGCCGTCCGATGGAAGGCGGACGATGCGGAGGCGCAGAAGCGACTCGACGTGTGCGAGCAGATCCTGGCGCTTGATCCGGACGCTCGCGGATTGAGCGCGGTCCAGCGCTTCGAGCGGAGCCGGCGGCTGCTCGAGGAAATCGCGGCCGACGCCGAGCAATGTTTCCAGGAAAGGCAAATGCCGTTGCCGGAGGCGCTGGTAACCGCACGCAAGTTGCTCGCCCGCCGGCCTGCGCGGCGGCCCGCTGACCAGGCCACACAAGAGAATCTCTCGCTCGCCGGGCAACTGTGGAGTGTCCGCACCCAAGCCTGCGGCCAGCCGGGCGAAAGCGGACAGGCTTTGGCGCTGGTCATGGCGCAATTGTCTCACTGATGGATACTCTTCCTAACGCCACGCCTTCTGACGTCACGCCAGGAAAATCGCGCGCATGGCTGAAGCGCCCGGCCATGAGCGAGGGCCAGCGCTTCCTGTTGCTGGCGGTTTTGATCGGCCTGTTCGCCGGGCTGGCGGTGGTGTGCTTTCACGTGGCGATCGAATTCCTCTCCTGGAGGACGCTGGGAGCGGCGGCCGGGGCAAGCCGGCTGGGCGCGCTGCTTTCGCCCGCGCTGGGCGGCCTGGTGGCGGCGTTTTTGGCGTTGCGCGTGTTCCCGGCGGCCGCCGGCAGTGGCGTGAACCAGACCAAGGAAGCCATATATATTTCTGATGGGTATCTGCCCTTCAGCGGCGTGATCGGCAAGTTTCTCGCCTGCTCGCTCTCGATCGGGGCCGGCAACCCCATGGGGCCCGAGGACCCGTCGCTGCAAATGGGCGCCGGCATCGCCTCGCTGCTGGGGCGGCTGTTCCGCCTGCCGCGCGCCAACATGCGACTGATCGCCGCGGTGGGAGCAGCAGCGGGCCTGGCGGCCGCCTTCAACACGCCGATCGCCGCCGTCCTGTTCGTGATCGAGGAGGTGCTGGCAGGCTGGAGAGCAGGCGTGCTGGGGTCGATTGTGCTGGCTTCCGTTTCGGCGGCGGTGGTGGTGCGCTGGTTTCTGGGGGATGAGCCGCTGTTTCGCGTGCCGGCGTTTCAGCTCACGCACCCTTCCGAATTGCTGGTCTACGCCGGCATCGGCGTGATCGGCGGCGTGCTCTCGGCGCTGTTTGTGAAATGGGTCGGCGCGCTGCGGGACGCTCTCGGCCGCTGGCCCCGCTGGACGCGCTATCTCCAGCCCGGCGCCGCCGGCCTGCTGGTCGGATGCGCCGGCCTGTGGCTGCCGGCGGTGATGGGCGCCGGCTACGACTCGATCGACGCCGCCCTGCACAACCATTTCGCTTGGCCCACGCTGCTCGCGCTCGGCGTGGTGAAGATGGCCCTCGTGCTCATTTGCTTCAGCGCCGGAACCCCGGGCGGCATGTTCGCGCCCACGCTGTTCATCGGCGCCATGATCGGCGGCGGAATCGGCGGCCTGGCGCGGTTACAGTGGCCGTCGCGGATCAGCTCGCCCGATGCCTATGTATTGGTAGGGATGGGAACGTTCTTTGCCGGCGTTTTCCGGGCGCCGATGACGTCGATCTTCATGGTGTTCGAGGCCACCGCGAGCTACGTCATAATTCTGCCGGTAATGATCGCCAACATGGTGGCTTACCTGATTTCGCTCGCCTTGCAGCGGGCGCCGTTTTTCTCGCTGGTGGCGCGGCATGAAGGCGTGGTGCTGCCGTCGCTCGAAGAGCAGCGCGAGCAGCCGGTGCGGCGCGTGGAAGACGCCATGCAGCCGGCGCCGGTTCCGGTGGTGCTGGCGCGCGAGCCTCTGGCATCAGCGATGGAAGCGATCCGCAGCCGCGGACTGGACCGTTGCCTGGTGGCGAAAGGCGACGGCGTGTGGTCGTCGCTGCGGCGGGAAGATCTGGAAGTGGCGTTGGGCGGGGGCGATGGCAGCCGCACCGTAGAGCAGGCTCTGCCGCTGGCGATTCTGCCGCGGCTCTATCCGGACCTGACCCTCGACGCCGCGCTCGAAATGATGGGGCCGCACGCGATCCTGCCCGTGGCGAGCCGCGCCCACCCGGAGCAACTGATGGGGACGCTGACGCTCGAAGACGTGCACCGGGCCTATGGCATCGGCGGCCAGGGGTGACCGCGTTCACGCCCATTCGCGCAGTATTGACGTATCCGCAGGGAACGTGCCTGCACCAGTCGGGCGTACGGCATCGGCAGCCGACGGACCCGGAAGGAAGCCTTTTAGGGCCGCTTTTCATCCGCGTTTATTCGTGTTCATTCGCGACCGGCAATCTTTCTCCCGCACTCAAAGCTTCTCTACCTGCACGATCGCGTTGTAGTCGGGCTCGTGCGAGGCCAGGTCGATCTCCTCGCGCGAGAGCAGGGCGTTCGACTCGGGCCAGTGGACTTCCAGGTTGCCGGGCTTGATCTGGTCGATCTGGACGCGGCCGGCGAAGCTGCCGTTGCTGGAGGCGAGACGCACGCGATCGCCGTTGCGCAGCCCGAGGCGCTCGGCGTCTTGCTGAGACATGATGACCGTGTCGCGAATGGCGCCCGTCAGCGGGTCTCGCGCATGGTGCACCATGGAGTTGAACTGCTTGCCGCGCCGCGTGGAAAGGTAGAACATGCCCTCCGGCGCGCGGCGGGGGCTGGCGACCGGCGCGGAGAAATGCGCCTTGCCGCCGGGCGTATTGAATTTGCCGTCCTCGAACAGGTGTTTCCCGCCCCACTGGATGCTATCGCCTTCGTCCTTTAGGTTCTCGATGCCGGCGTAGAGCGGCACGGCCCTGCCGATCTCGTCGCGGATCTGGTGCGAGGACCGGAAGCGGACTTTCTCCGCCAGCGCGGGCCGGACGCGCGCGGCGACTTCGCCGAACACCTCCCATTCCGGCTTGGCCGAGCCGACGCGCCGGCCGGGAATCTCGGGGGAAAAAATGATGCGGCGCTCGGTGGAGGTTTCCGTGCCGCCGCCGGGCGATTCGTAGCGCGTGGTGGCGGGAA
>DASQHK010000420.1:0-12557 GCA_035632135.1 Bryobacterales bacterium | reverse complement strand
CAAGCTCGATGGCGGCCTTCACAGCGGCCGTGCGCTGATAGCCCATGAAGCTGTCCCAGATGCGTTCCGGCGTGGGGCTTGCGGTTGGAGTGGCCATAGAGAAAGAATCATACTTTAGAGAGCGGGAGGGCGACAAGTCTGGTATGCGGGGCATGAAACGCTTCCGGGCGCTGCTGCTGGCGCTGGCACTGGCCGGCGGGCTGGGGGCCCAGGCCAGGCTGCTGGTGGAGGTGATCGACCGCAAGACCGGCGTGGCGATCACGAACTTGAAAGCGGCGGACTTCAACGTGCTTGACGACAAGACGCCGCGGCGGGTGCAGGCAGCCGCGTATGGGGCAACCAAGCTCGATGTGATGCTGCTCGTCGACACGAGCCTGGTGGGCGAGATGGCGCGGCCGCTGGGAGAGGCGTTCATCGGCGGCCTGGAGCCGAAGGAGCAGATGGCCATCGTATCGTTTGCGAGCGCGGCCGATTTGATCCAGGACTTCACGTCGAGCCAGGAGCTGCTGCGCCGGGCGGTGCGCGGCGTGAAGTATGGCAACTCACCGCACGTGGTGGACGCGGTGTATGCGGCGGCGGACGGCGGCTTTCAGAGCACGGTGGGGCGCAAAGTGATCGTGATCCTCTCGGCGGGCGTCGAAGGCTATAGCCGGACCAGCGAGCGAGACGCGCTGAGGCTGGCGCGGCAGAACCAGATCTCGATTTTTCCCGTGTACGTGGTGGGCGCGGAGCGCGGCCTGTTCGAGCGCCTGGCGCGGGATAGCGGCGGCGCTTATTTTTCCGCGCGAGATCTGAAGCTCTCTCCGGCGCAACTGGCCGGGCGCGTGTATGCCGCGCTGCGGGGGCGCTATACGCTCACGCTGGCGGGCAACCAAACGCTGGGCGAAAAACTTAAAGTCGAGGTGAGCGGCGGGGACCAGGGGCAGAAGCTGTGGGCGTCGGGGTTGCCGGTGGAGTGAATGGAGCGGGCAGCGGCCGCGATCTTTCAGTTCCTCCATTCTTTCATTCTGAAATTTCCCAGTTCTATCGTCCCTGGTCTTTCGGCGTGGCGAGATAGCCCGCGATTTGGTCCTTGGAAACCTGGTTCACGACGATCTCATAGGGAATCTTGGCCTTGGCGACGTAGAACTGCACGGGCTCGTTGATGGTGCGGTCTTTCTTCTCGGTGAGCTTGTCGTCGGCGATCACGTCCAGAGTGAAGCGATTGCGCTTGGTGTCGGTGCTGCGCAGCTTCATGGCAATGTTGCCGACCTTCTGGGGCTGCTTGGTTTTCTTGATGTTGAACTCGAAGTAGTTGCGCTCGCCGAGGCGTTTCAGCGCGGCCAGTTCGCTGGCATTGGTGGCGACTAAACCGCTCTGCACGCCGAGGTCGCCGCGCACCGATTTCAGCTCGGCGATGGTCTTCTGCAATTCGGCCTTGGTGGAGGAGACGTCAGTCTTAACCCCGGTGACTTCGCCGGTCAGCGATCCCAGCTTGGACTGAGCTTCGCCGGTGGCGCTCTTGAGCTGCTCGACCTCGCCGCCCACGCGGCCCAGGGCCGCTTTCTGCTCGGCGGTCATGCGCTCGATGTTCTGCTGGGTCTTGCTGAGGACCTCGCTGGCGACCTTTTGCGTGGCCTGGTTGATCTGGCCGCGCGTGGAGGTGACTTCGCCGCGCAGGGCCGAGATGCCTTGCTCGGCTTCCTTGTAGGTGCGCGAGACTGAGCCTTCGAGCTTGGCGATCTGCTCCTCATGGGCCTGGATCTTGGCGTTGGCCTGATCGAGGCTAGCGCGCGCCGCGCGCAACTGCACAAACATATAGCCGGTCAGGACGAAGAGCACAACAAAGCACGCGAGGATGAATATGGTGAACCACTTGGGGCGGCCTTCGCTTGTTTCCGGCCTCCAAGTGGGGTCTGGCGTCGGCAAGCTTCCGGGACTAATACTCACACGAAGTCTCCTGACTGCAAAGTTGCGGGTATTATAGCACGAGTATAGCAATGGGCTAGTGGCGGTAAACGGGGGTTCAAGGTCGGACGTGGACGCAGGGGAGCGGGCGCGGCAGCTCAGGCGGCTGGGCGAAGGGTGCGGAGCGCCTCCAGGGCTGCGGGCGGAAGCAGGACGCCCCCGAGATTGATGTGGGGTTTGGAGTCGCCGTGGAAGTCAGAGCCGCCGGTGACGGCGAGGCCGATCTTGGCGGCGGCGGCCAGATACGCGGCCTGCTCGGCGGGGCCATGGTCGCTGTGGTAGGCTTCGATGGCGTCGATTTCGCGGCCTGCCATCTCGCGGAAGAGGCTTTCGACGGGCAAGCCCACGCGCCGCACCAGCCGGACCGGGTGGGCCCAGGAGGCGAAACCGCCGGCTTCGTGGATCCAGCGGATGATGTTTTCGAGCGAGGCTTCGCGGCGCTCCACGTAGCCCGGGGCGTTCTCATCCAGATAGCGGTCGAAGGCCTCTCGAATGTCGGCCACGTAGCCCTTCTCGACCAGCAGCCGGGCGAAATGGGGCCGGCCGGCTTGGGAGCGGCCGAGTTTTTCCGCTTCTTCCCGCTCCACGTGAAGTCCCAGCTCGCGCAGGCGCGCGGCCAGCCGGGTGTTGCGCTCGCGGCGCGCCGTCTGAAGACAATGGAGATGCTCGCGGAAGATCTCGCCGGGAGGACGGTGGAAGAAGTAACCCAGAATGTGAACGGTCTGGCCGTGAAACTTGGTGCTCAGCTCGACGCCGCAGAGCAGCTCGAGGCCGGCCGCGCGGGCGCAGGGCGCGGCCTCATCGTAACCTTCCACCGTGTCATGGTCGGTGATGGAGAGCGTCCGCAGGCCGCGGCGGCAGGCGAGGTCAATCAGCTCCGCCGGGGAAAGACTGCCGTCGGATTTGTTGGTGTGCGAGTGGAGATCGATCATACAAGCCGGCAGCGGGCCGGCCTTCAGACGGCGATCTGCTCGCTCTTGAGGTCCGGCTGCCGGGTTCCAGCCGCCGTAATCAGTTGCAGCGCCTCGAGCCGGGCCCAGATTTTGGCGGCGCTTTGCTCGGGGGTTTCGAGGTGGGTATCGATGATCACTTCCGGAGCGAGCGGCTCCTCGTAGGGATCCGAGACGCCCGTAAACTCTTTAATTTCTCCTGCCAGAGCTTTTTTGTAAAGGCCCTTGACGTCGCGCTCCATCAGCTTTTCGAGCGGGCAGCGGGCATAAACCTCGACAAAGTTGGCGACCTGGGAGCGGACGAAATCGCGGGTTTCGCGGTAGGGCGAAATGGCCGCGGCGATGGCGATGACGCCGTTGCGCGAGAGCAGCCCGCACACGAAGCCGATGCGCCGGATGTTGGTGTCGCGGTCCTCCTTGCTGAAACCGAGGCCCTTGGAAAGATGGGTGCGCACCACGTCGCCATCGAGCACCTCGACGCGGGCGCCGAGATCGCGCAGGCGCTGCTCGAGGATCTTCGAGACGGTGCTCTTGCCGGCGCCCGACAGGCCCGTGAACCAGAGGGTAAAGCCCTGGTAATGAAAACTAGACGGCATGAAGAATCTCTCCTAAAAGTACATCCACTTCGCGGCGGCCATCGTCCCGCTGGACCTGGCCCTGCGGTGAAAAATGAATGCCGCACTCTTTGCGCGTGTCGCTCTCCCACCACCAGCGGCCGGCGCGAAGATCGGCGGAGCCGGGCAGAGCGGGGCGCGTGCAGGGCGCGCAGCCGATGCTGGCGTAGCCTTCGGCATAGAGGGCGTGGTGCGGCACGTCGTGCTCGCGGGTGTAGGCTTCGACCTGCTCGGCGGACCAGCCGGCCAGCGGATTGAGCTTGGCGATGCCGCCGTGAGCGGCGTCGATCTCGACGTTGCGCACCTGCGCGCGGGTCTCGCTCTGCTCGCGGCGCAGGCCGGTGGCCCAGGCATCGAGCGCGCCTAGCTTGCGATCGAGCGGCCGCACTTTGCGAACCTCGCAGCACAGCATCCGGCGGGAAACGCTTTCGTAGAACAAGTTGGGGCCGTGGCGGCTGACCATCGCCTCGACCTCCCGCGAGTCCGGCACTACCACCTCGACGCGAATGCCGTAACGGCGGTGGACCTCGGCGATCAGATCGTAGGTTTGCTGCGGCAGCCGGCCGGTGTCGAGGGTGAAGACGCGAATGCGGGGATCGAGGCGGGCGGCCATATCGACAACGACCATGCCCTCGGCCTGAAAGCTGGTGCAGATGGCAAGGCGATCGCGAAACGTCTCGATGCCCCAGGCGAGGATCTCCTCGGCCGTGGCGGATTCCAGGGCCGCGAGCGCTTCCTGCCAGTGCTTGGTGCCGACCATCACGCGCGCGCTCCGGCTGCGAGCAGAATTCTGGCCACCTCGGGCCGCGAAAACTCGGGCGGCAGCGTCTGGCCTTCGCTGAGCATCTTGCGGACCGCCGTGCCGCTCAGCGAGACATGGTGCTCCGCTCCGTGCGGGCAGGTTTTGGGCGAAGTCATGCCGCCGCACTTGCGGCAGTAGTGCACGGTGTCAAAGAAGATCGGATCAATGCCCAGCTCGCCGGGAGCGAACTCGGAGAAAATTTTCTGCGCATCGAATGGCCCGTAAAACTTGCCGACGCCGGCGTGGTCGCGGCCGACGATGAGATGGGTGAAGCCGTAGTTGCGCCGGACCTGCGCATGAAAAATCGCCTCGCGGGGGCCGGCGTAGCGCATCCAGGCAGGGAAACCGGCCAGAAAGGTGTGCCCGGGGGAGTAGTAGTTTTCGAGCAGCGCGCGGTAGCAGTCCAGGCGCACCTTGGCCGGGATGTCGTCGGGCTTGGTCTCGCCGAGCAAAGGGTGGATCACCAGGCCGTCGGCGGTTTCGAGCGCTACCTTGCTCACAAACTCGTGGGCGCGATGAATCGGGTTGCGGGTCTGGAAGGCGACCACTTTCTTCCAGCCGCGCTCGGCGATGCGGCCTCGGACTTCGCGGGGCGAAATGGGCAAGCCGCCAGGGATGTCCAGCTTCCAGCCGGGAGCCATCTCGACCGGGCCGGCCACGCTGAATTCGCCGGCGCTTTCCAGCCAGGCGACGCCGGGGTGCTTGGAGTCGGTGGTGCGGAACACGTGGCGGGCGTAGTGGTCCTTGTCGAGAGGGAAAATTTCCTGGATGTGGATGCGGCCGGCGGGCTGATCGTCGCCGTCGCGCAGGACCAGTTCGCTGGCCCCGCGGAGGGCCTTGGCCTGGTCACCGCTGATGGGGAAAATAACCGGGATGCTCCACGGCTCGCCGGTCGTCAGGTGCATGGTTTCAGCCACGCTGCGAACCTCGCGGCTCGGCTGGAAGCCGGTGACCGGCTCGTAACCGCCCTCGGATAAAAGGAATAAGTCACTGAGCTGCTTGAAGGTAGCTTGCACGGCTTGGGGTATCGCCCTAATCTCTATAGACATGATAGACAATTAGATTACCACAGTCGGGCAAAAGTTGCGACCTGGCTGACTTTGCTACAGTAATCCGGTGCCCCGGCGAGTAACCGCAAGGCGTCCTTTGGACAAGCCCCACAGAGAGTCAGCCCGCCACACGGCCGGCCAGCCGGCCGATCGGGAAGCGGACGTCATTGCCATCCTGCGGCCGCTACTGGCCGTGGCGGGGCTGGCCGGGATGCTGTGCTCGGCGCGGCTATGGGTCAGCAGCCATCGGCTCTTCCCGCTGACGCCGGTCTTTCGGTGGCTGCCGCAGCCCCCGTTTCCCTTCGACTACGCGCTGTTTGGGGCGGTTCTGGCGTGCCTGGCCGGCATCGCGCTTTACCCGCGCCCGGCTCCGTTTCTGAAGGCGTTTTTGATATTGGCTGGGGTGCTGGCGCTGCTCGACCAGTCGCGCTGGCAGCCTTGGCTCATCGAGTATGGGGTGATGTTCGGGGCGCTGCTGCTTCTGCCGTGGGGCCGCCGGGCCGAGTGGACCGGGCGCGACACCAGCGCGGCGCTCCATCCTTGCCGGCTGTTCCTGATCTGCATGTATTTCTATTCCGGCTTGCAGAAGCTGGGGTACGGTTTTGTGCTCGTGCTGGGGGAAATGTTGCAACCGATGTTCGAGCGGCTGCACTGGAGCACGGCTTGGCTGGCGCCGCAGAAACTGCTGCCCGTGGCGATCGTGATGGCGCTGGTCGAATGCGGCTCGGGCCTGCTGCTGGCCTTTCCGCGCACGCGGCGGATCGGGGTGGTTTGCCTGGTCCTGATGCACGTCTCGCTGCTGGCGTGGCTGGGACCGCTGGCGCTCAACTGGAACTACGTAATCTGGCCGTGGAACCTGGCGATGATCGCGCTGCTGGCGCTGCTGTTCTGGAGGCCGGGCCGGTGGGGCTTTCGCGCCTTGGCGGGGAGCCACGCTTACGCCGCGGGCGTGGCGATCGTTTTCGGCGTGCTGCCCGTGCTGACCATGCTGGGGCTGGGGGACTCTTACCTGGGCTTTTCGCTTTACACGGGCAACGTCAAGGGCGGGGCGGTCTATGTCGGACCAAAACATATCGCGGAGCTGCCGCCCGGGGTGCGGCCGTTTGCCAAAGCCGACGGCGTGGTGGACATCGACCGCTGGTCGCGGGCCGAGCTGGGAGTGCCGGTTTATCCCGAGACGCGCGTTTTTGTTTCTGCAGGCCGGCAGCTCGCGCTGTGGGTCGCGCCGGACACGCCGGTGCGGGTGATCGAGCTTGAGAAGCCGGACCCTTTCACCGGCGAAAGGAAGGCGACGGGCTACGATCCGCTGACGTATTGAGCGCTGACTGCGCGCGGCGGCCCGCCGCTGCTACCGCGCCTCGACGCGCACGCGGCGGCCGCGCAGCCTGGGGAGAACCTGCGGGTTGAGCACGCGGCCCACGAGGCTGACCTTGCTGGCGGCGCGGCACTCGGTTGCTTCGCTCGCCGGCGTGGGTCCCCAGAACACGCACAGGCAGGCGCCCTCCGGCCAGTAGGCTACGGTTCCCGGCTCGACTACGTCGATGGCGGTTTTTTCCGCGCGCGCTTTCACTGGGATCTCGAAATAAAACTCGCCGCCCCAATAATCACCCGAGGACTCGATCGGCAGAGCGGCGAGAATTTTCCGCGCTGTCTCGGAATCATTGAACTCCGCCTGCACTTCCGTTTCCCCGATCTTGAGAATGACCATAGTACGTTCTTAAAAGCACGCTCGGGCAAAGTCAAGCTGCCGGGTGGGGGCCCCGCAAGGTGCAAGGTCCTAAGCCGAACCACCGATGGGAGAAAGTGCGCGGGAATTGCTACGATGGTTTCAGGATGCGAGATCGATCGGAGAGGGCATGGCAGCGCCGGGCGTGGCTGGGCGGCGCGGGTGTGGTGGGTTTGAGCGGGCTGGGCGGGCTGGCGTATCACGCGGCTCCCAAGCTGTTTCGCGAGATGGCGCGCGAGGCGTTTGAGCCGATCGCGCTGCCGGAGGCTTATCCGAAGGCGCAGGCCTGGCCGGAGACTGGCATTTACGCCGCCTGGATCGGGCACAGCACGGTGCTGCTCAAGATCGACGGCTTCACGATTCTGACCGACCCGATTTTCAGCGACCGCGCGGGGCTCCGTTTCGGGCCGGTTACATTCGGCATCAAGCGGATGGTGGCGCCGGCGGTGACACTCGAGCGGCTGCCCAAGGTCGACTTGATTCTGCTGTCGCACGCGCACATGGACCACTTCGACCTGCCGTCGCTCCGGGCGCTCGAGAGCCGGGAGACCACGGTCATCACGGCAGCGAGGACCAGCGATCTGCTGCGGGTGCGCCGTTACCGGTGCGTTCACGAGCTGGCGTGGGGCGAGCGGGCGCGCGTGGGGCCGCTCGAGTGCCGCGCCTTCGAGGTGAAGCACTGGGGTGCGCGCATGCGCAACGACACCTTCCGCGGGTATAACGGCTATCTGATCGACAGCGGCCGGCGGCGCGTGGTTTTCGCCGGCGATACGGCGCTGACGCCGTCGTTTCGGCCCCTGCGCAGTTCGCGGCCGCTCGACCTGGCCATCATGCCGATCGGCTCCTACAACCCGTGGGTGCGCAACCACTGCACGCCCGAGCAGGCCTGGCGCATGGCGAATGACGCGGGCGCCGAGTTTCTGCTGCCCGTGCACCATCAGACCTTCCGGCTGAGCCGCGAGCCGCTGCACGAGCCGATCGAGCGCTTCGAGGCCTCCGCCGGCAGCGACACCCAGCGCATCGCGACGCACGCCATCGGCCAGGAATTCCGGCTCACGTAGCGGCCGACGAATGCCCCGACCACGCCCGCTGGTGCTCACCATCCTCGACGGCTGGGGATTTTCTCCCGCGACCGAAGGCAACGCCATCGCCCAGGCGCGCAAGCCCGTTTACGATTCGCTGCTGCGCGAATACCCCAACACGCTGATCCATACTTCCGGGCCCTACGTAGGCCTGCCGGAGGGGCAGATGGGCAACAGCGAGGTGGGGCACCTGAACATCGGCGCGGGCCGGATCGTGCGCATGGACATCACGCGCCTCGATCTCCTGATTCAGAGCGGCGAGTTCTTCCGGCACCCGGCGCTGCTCGAAGCGATGCGGCACGGGCGGACGCATCGGCTGCACCTGCTGGGACTGTGCAGCGATGGCGGCGTTCACTCGCAGCTCGCGCATCTTTACGCGCTGCTGAAGATGGCGCGGGCGGAGAAGGTGGAGCAGGTTTTCGTGCACGCGTTTCTAGACGGGCGCGACACGCCGCCGGAGAGCGGCGTGAACTTCATCGCGGGCCTCGAGCAGCAGATGCGCTCGATCGGCGCGGGCCGCATCGCCTCGCTGAGCGGCCGGTATTACGCGATGGACCGCGACAAGCGCTGGGAGCGCATCGAGCGGGCCTTTCGCGCCATGGTGCTGGGCGATGGGATTCGCAAGACCGACGCCTGCGAGGCGATTCGCGAGTCCTACCGGCGCGGCGTGACTGACGAGTTTGTGGAGCCGGTGGTGATTACGGACAAGGCCGGAGAGCCGGCGGGCTTGATCCGCGATGACGATGCGGCGATCTTCTTCAACTTCCGCGCCGACCGCGCCCGGCAGATGACCAGGGCGCTGGCCGATCCGGCCCTCGAGCGGCCTTCGCGCTCGCTCGCCCCGAAAAACCTGCGCTTGGTAACTATGACGCAGTACGACAAGACACTCACGCTGCCTTACGTGCTGCCGCCCGAGCATCCCGACAACATTCTGGCCAACGTGTTCGCGGGGCTGGGCTGGAAAAACCTGCGCGTGGCGGAGACGGAGAAATACGCCCACGTGACCTATTTCTTCAACGGCGGCAATGAGAAGCCGTATCCGGGCGAGGAGCGTGAGCTGGTGCCGTCGCCGAAAGTCGCCACCTACGATTTGAAGCCGGAAATGAGCGCCGCTGGCATCACCGACGTGGTGACGCGCGCCATCGCGTCGTCGAGCTTCGATGCCATCATCATGAATTTCGCCAACGCCGACATGGTGGGACACTCGGGCAAGCTCGAGCCCACCGTCCGCGCGGTCGAGACCGTGGACGCCTGCCTGGGCCGTATTTACGAGGCCATCCGGCAGAAAGGCGGCGCGTGGATCATCACCGCCGACCATGGCAACGCGGAGACCATGATCGACCCGGTGACCGGCGGGCCGCATACCTATCACACCACCAACCCGGTGCCGTTCATTCTTGTTACAGATGCGGCGGCCCAAGGAAAAGTTCGTCTGCGGCAGGGCGGGGCGCTGCAAGACATTGTGCCGACGATTCTGGGAATCCTGGGAGTGGAGCAGCCGAAGGAAATGACAGGCCGGGATTTACGTGTTGTTGATACCGGCGGGCGTTAGGCGCGCTCGGCTCGCCTGAAACCCGGCGCGCCGGGCATTCGTCCCTCGGAACGATGAAGAAAATCCTGACTCTTTTCTTTGCCGCAAGTGTTGCGGCGTTCCCGCAAATTTTTTCGTTCGGCGCCAAGGCCGGTGTTCCGGCCACCGACGCGTTCAACACGGGCGCTCCCGGGGGCCCGGCCTTCGAGCGGCTGAGCTATTTTGCGAGTACCCGGCGTTACACGGTCGGCCCCACAGCGGAACTGCATCTGCCGTTCCGGCTGAGCGTGGAGTTCGACGCGCTCTACAAGCGCGTGGGCTTCAACAAGAACCAAAGCGGCATCGATACGCTGGCACAATCCGCGACCACGGCCAACTCGTGGGAATTTCCGCTGCTCGCGAAATACCGGCTGACCGGCGGGCCGATCCGGCCTTACATCGACGGCGGCGTGTCGTTCGATCACTTGAGCGGCGTCACGCAGTTTACCCGGCTGACCGTCTTTCCCAGCCACGTCACCACATCGACGGGTACTTCACCGGAACTGATGAACAGTTTCCGGGAGGGCGGCGTGATCGGCGGCGGCCTCGAGCTGCACCTGGGGTTCCTGCGCCTCTCACCCGAGATCCGCTACACGCGGTGGGGTCAGGACAGTTTCCGCGACCTGGACAACGGCAGCCTGTTGCGCTCGAGCCCCAATCAGGCGGAGTTTTTAGTGGGGATTACATTTTGAGCCACTCCGCCACCCGCTCGAGCGCCTGCTGCTGAATCGCCGGGTCGTCGCCGAAGCCGGGAAGCCACTCCACGTCTTTCTCGCGGCGAAACCACGTGATCTGGCGCTTGGCGTAGCGGCGCGTGTTGCGCTGGGCGCTGGAAATTGCCTCGCTGAGGTTGATCTCGCTGCGCAGGTGCTCGAGAGCCTGGCGATAGCCGTGGGACTCGAACGGCTTGGCGCTGGGCGGGCTGCCGCTTTCCAGGATTTGCCGCGCTTCCTCGACCAGACCGGCGGCGAACATCGCCTCCGTGCGTTTGTTGATCCGCCCATAGAGCGCCGTGCGATCCGGCAGCAGGCCGATCTTGAGCAGCGTGAACCCTTCGAGGGCCTGACGGCTTTGGGCGAACAGCTCGCTGATGGGACGGCGGGCAAGCAGCGTCACTTCGAGCGCACGGATCATCTTGGGGACGTCGTGCGGATGAATCTTCTGCGCGGCGGCGGAGTCGAGGCGCGCGAGCAGACGATGCAAACGTTCGGGGCTGCGGGCCGCCAGGCGCCGGCGCAGTTCCTCGTTGCGCGCGGGACCGGAGAAAAGGCCGTCGACCAGGGCGCGCAAGTAAAAGCCGGTACCCCCTGCTAATACTGGCAGGCGGCCGCGGCCTGCAATCTCGCGCAGGACGGCCGCGGCGCGCCGCGCGAATTCGCCGGCCGTGAAGACCTCGTGCGGCTCGAGAATGTCGATCAGATGGTGGGGAATGCCGCGGCGCTCCGCCTCGGTGAGCTTGGCGGCGCCGATGTTGAAGCGCCGGTAGATCTGGATGGAGTCGAAGTTGACAATCTCGGCGTCGTAGCGCCCGGCCACGGCCAGCGCCAGCTCGCTTTTGCCGCTGCCGGTGGGGCCGAGAATGGCGACGAGGGGACTCATAGCGTGCCGCGTACTATGATATGAGAAGGATCGCACTCCATGAAAACATCACGGCTCGCACGCCTGCTGCCGGCGGTTGTCACGATGGCTGCCGTTGCACTGGCGTTACAAATGAGTTGGGAGAAGCTGCCTCCGCCCTACCAAACGCGCTCGGTGAACAACGGCCCGCGCGTGATTCCACGGCCCGCCGGGGCCGAGGTCCGCGTGCCGCCCGGTTTTCACATCGAAGTTTTCGCCGACGGCTTCGAGCGGCCGCGCTTTATGCTGCTGGGGCCGAGCCGGGAATTGCTGCTGGCTGATAGCGGCGAGCCCGGCGCGGTCTACCTGCTGCTCGATAACGGCAAGCAGCGCCGCAAGCTGATCGGCGGCCTCGACCGGCCTTACGGGCTGGCCTTCTGGAAGGATTACCTTTACGTCGCCGAGACAACCTCGCTCAAGCGTTACAAGTACGATGCGAAAAGCATGCGGGTGACCAGCAAGGGCGAAGAAATCGTGCCCCTGCACAGCTTCGGCGGCGGCCATTGGACGCGCACTGTGCTGTTCGATCGCGAGGGCAAGAAAATGTATCTCACCGTCGGCTCGGGGTCGAATGTCTCGACGGGCGAGGACCCCATGCGGGCGGCGATCAATCGCTACAACCCGGACGGCAGCGGCCACGAGATTTTCGCTTCCGGACTGCGCAACGTGATCGGTCTGCGATGGTATCCGGGGACCGACACGCTGTGGGCGGCCACCCAGGAGCGCGACGCGCTGGGCGATGACCTGGTGCCGGACTATTTCACTTCCGTGAAGCAGGGCGGCTTCTACGGCTGGCCTTACGCCTACATCGGCCCGCACGAGGACCCGCGCAACAAGGGACTGCGGCCCGACCTGGTGCAGAAGACGCTCGTTCCCGACGTGCTGCTCGGCTCGCACGTGGCGGTGCTGGATTTTATTTTCTACACCGGCCGGCAGTTCCCGAAACAATACCAGGGCGGCGCGTTTCTGGCGTTTCATGGGTCGTGGAACCGGGCGCAGCGCGTGGGCTACAAGGTGGCCTTCATTCCCTTCCAGGATGGGAAGCCGGCGGGCGGGCCGCAGGATTTCGTGACCGGCTGGATGCTCGCGCCGGAAAAGCGCGAGGTGTGGGGCCGGCCGGTCGGGCTGCTCGAGATGCCGGATGGCTCTCTGCTGGTGTCCGATGACGGCGGCGACAAGATCTGGCGGGTTACATATAAG
>DASQHK010000419.1:0-5120 GCA_035632135.1 Bryobacterales bacterium | reverse complement strand
CCGCCCGCCATCCAGCACGCCGCTTCCACGCAGCGGGCGGTCATGTAGTGGTCGGGGTTCTCTTCGTAGTGGCCCCAGGGGTCGTAGCAAACCACGGTATCGACCTTCATCACGCGGAAGATGAACAGGAGCCGGGCGCGCACCTCGACGTGCGACTCGGAGTCCAGGCGGTGATTGCGATAGTGCAGGTCGAAGACCTTGTGCAGCCCCATGCGCCGCGCTACTTCGAAGTTGTCCTTCTCGTTGTTGAGCACGACTTCGCCAACCGTCGCCCCGCGCCCCGCCATCTCGTCGTTGGTGATGCGGATGAGAATGCCGGTGTAGCCTTCCCGGATGAGCTTGATCACTGTGCCCGACGCAAACAACGGAATGTCGTCGTTGTGCGGCTGAATGGCCGCCAGCACCTTGCCCTTGTGCGGCTGGCCGGGCTGATCGCGCTCGATGAACACCTCCGCCTGTTCGGCGACGTTGCGCTGCGATAGTTGCGGCGCGGCCGCCGCCGGTCCGCCGAGCAGCATGCCTCCGGCCAGCGTCTGGCCGATGATGAATTGCCGTCTCTCCATGAGCAGTCTCCTTTCCCAGTCCGAAACTCAATGGTAGCCCGAGAACGGGCGCATGTTACAGGGAGTTGCGAGGATGGCAGCACTGCGCGTTTGGCGGCCCGCGGGCGCAGGGTTGCAAGAATCGAGTGCAGAAGCGCTGCGCCGGCGAGCGAGATCGTTGTGGCCGCGCGGCGGTCAGCCGAGGTCGCCTTCTTCCGCCAGCACAGCGAGCAGCTTTTCGAACGCGCTCACCGTCCGGTCGATGTCCTGTGCGTTGTGCACGCCCGAGACGATGCCGCCCGGCCAGCCCACTGCGTCGACGCCGCTGGTCAGAAACCCCAGCCGGATTTTTTCGAGCAGCTCCGGCGCCGTCGCACCCTTGAGCTTGGACCAGTGGACGCGGCCCGCATGAATCGCTTCCGGCGAGACCGGCTCGGGATCGGAGTTGCAAAAAATGTGAAAGGCAGAGAACTCCCCATAGGCGCACCAGTTGACGCCCTGGCGGCGCAGCAAGCCGTTGATCTGGTCGCGGATGGCGGCCGCGGCGCGGTTGGCGCGCTCGATGATATCAGTGCTGCGCAGCAGGCGCAGCGTGGCGACGCCGGCGGCTGCGGAAATGGGGTTGCCGTTGAACGTGCCCTGATGGGGAATCGCCGGAAGCAGCAAGCCGGCGCCGCTGTGGTGGTGCTCGAGGGCGCCCAGAATCTCCGCCCGCCCCACGACGGCCGCGCCGGGATACCCTCCGGCGACGATCTTGGCGACGGTAGCGAGATCGGGTGTGACGTGGTAATGCAGTTGGGCGCCGCCCGTCGAGCAGCGGAAGCCGGTGACGACCTCATCGAAGATCAGCACGATGCCGTGCCGCGCGGTGATCTCGCGCATCGCCGCCAGAAAGCCGGGGACCAGCGGCGCGTGGCCGAAGGTGGCTCCGGTCGGCTCGAGGATCAGCGCGGCGATATCCTGGCGGCTCTCGCACAGCCGGCGCACGAAGTCGATGTCGTTCGGCGGGCACACCAGCGTGCGGTCGGCGATCTCCTGCAAAATGCCGGGCGCCGCCTGCTGCGGCTCGCCCGGCTGGCTGGTGGGAGAACTCGCAGCGACGTGATCGTGCCAGCCGTGAAAGTGTCCAGCGAAGCGGACCAGCATCGGCTTGCCCGTGAAAGCCCGCGCCAGGCGCAGCGCCATCATAGTGGCTTCCGTGCCCGAGCTGGTGAAGCGCACCCGCTCCGCGCACGGCACCATCTGCTGAATCAGCTCCGCCCACTCAATCTCCAGCTCATGCGAAGCGCCGTAGTGCGTGCCACGGGCGAGCTGCGCCGTCACCGCCTCCACCACCGCTGGATGGTTGTGGCCCAGGATCAAAGCGCCGTGGCCGCCGAAATAGTCGGTGTACTCGTTGCCGTCCACGTCCCACTTGCGCGAGCCCGCGGCGCGCGAAACAAAGAGAGGGTGGGGCTCCAGATACCGGGCGATGTGGGTCACCCCGCTCGGAAACACGCGCTCGGCCCGCGCGTAAAGGCGCGCTGATGTGGGCGTCTTCTCGGTGTAGGCGCGAAGAATCTGCGATTCGGACAGCGGCACTTTCTTTCGGGCGATGGCTTGCATCACGGGGCCTCTTTCATGGAATCGGTTTGGCGTGCTCCAGCACGTGCTCGGGAATCGGACCTCCGCCGGGGCCGTTGTAGTTGAACTCCTCGCCGTAGCGGAAGCCGTGCTTCTTGCCGATGGTTTCGGCAAGCTCTTCGGCGTAAGCCCGCACCAGCGCCCGCGTGGAGGCCTCGTTGACTTCCGCCAGCAGCGGCGACGGCTTACCGGCCAGGTCTAGGCGCTGCTTCACCGCGACGGCATAGCGATGGTTGGCGGTCCGCAGCTCCTGGAGGGCGGCGACTTTGCGATTAAAGATCGTTGTAATATCTATGCTCTTGAAGGGGGCGCTCTTGCCACCGCCCTCGCCCGGACGATAGGGGCGGTGGGTGGCGTAGTAATAGGTTTCCCGCACGCCCACGCCCGGGAAGCCCATCTTCGTCAGCTCCGGCGCGAAGTAGGCGCCGCCGCCGTAGCTATACTCTTCGGTGGCGCGGGCCACCCAGTATTGGTCCCAGTCGGGCTCGTAGTGAACCCACGGGTCCGGATGGAAAATGATCTGCGGCTTGTAAAGGCGCACCAGGGCGATGATCTCCTCGCGCATCGTGTTGCTCGACACCTGGCTTAGCTCGCCGCTCTTGTGATTCAGATTGACGATTTCCTTGACGCCCAGCATCCTCGCCGCCAGCTCGCCTTCCTGGGAGTTGGCAAGCCGCGTCTCGGCGGGCGTCATGCCGATCGAGTTCTTCTCGTCGTTGCCGAACTGCACCACGTAAACCGCGTAGCCCTGGTCGATGAGCTTGGCGAGCGTCCCCCCGCAGGACATCAGATAGTCGCCCGCGCCGGCCGTCACCACCAGGACATTTTTCGGCGCCTGCGCCAGCAGCGCGAGCGGAACGAGGAAAAGCAAGAGGAGTCGCAAGATTCGCCATTGTAACACCGCCTGCCGCCTGCTATCGTATTTCTCTGCCATGCGATCCGTTTTCCTCTGCGTTCTCTGCGTCCTCTGCGGTGAAATTTCCCTCGCCGCCGACCTGCTGCCGCTGGGCAAGCTTCCGCCGGGCAAGGTCGTGCTCGTGCTCCAGCCGCACCACGACGACCACACCACCGATTACGGCATGGGCGGACTGATCGCCCGCTTCGTCGATGAAGGCTACGACGCCTACTACGTCCGCGCCTCCAACGACGAGAAGGACGGCTCGCACGGCTACGCTCGCAACGACATGATCAACCTGAGCGAGTCGATCGCCGCCACCAAGATCCTCGGCATGAAGAAGGTCATCAGCCTCAACTGGCGCAACGATTACACTGGCCCGATCCCGCTCAACGAGCTGCGCGCGCAGTTGATCCTGCTGATCCGCAAGTATCACCCCGACGTCGTGCTGGGCCACGACCCGTGGGAGCATTACCAGAAAAATCCCGATCACCGCAACGTCGCCCGCGCCATGGCCGAAGCCTACTGGCTGGCCGGCTACGCCAACGTCAACCCGGAGCACCTCAAGATCGGCCTTCAGCCGCACACCGTCTGGTACCTCTACGGCAAAGCGCGGCTTGATTGGGGCCTGGGCCATCGGCCCAACATCGACATCGAGCTGAACGACAGCGAGGTGAAGAAGAAGGAGCTGGCGTATCAGACGCATCGCAACGTGTACGCGAGTCCGGGGAGCGCCCGCGCCATGAAGGTGGCGCTTGCCCGAGAAAACCTCTACGTTCCGGAGTGGGAAGGCCTGAGCGATCAGGACGCCGCCGTCGAGATGGAAGAGTGGTTCATGGAATGGATCTCGCGCCAGCGCGGCGCCCTGGCCGGGGTGAAATACGCCGAAGATTATTACTTCCTCGACGAGTTCGACTACCTGCCGGGTCTGAAGGATTACCTCCGGCAGAACCTGGTAAAGCTCCCATGACCCGCCGGCGCGCCCTGTTGTTTCTCACAGCAACGGCCGCGCCCGCCCTGTTGCGGGCCCAGCCGGCGGCTCATCCGGTCGTGCTGATTGTCACCGCCGATGCAAGCGATTACCTGCTCGCCGCCGGCGGCACGATCGCCGGCATGATCGAGCGGGGCGCAACGGCCTATCTCATCCGCGTCACCAACGATGAGGTCGATTCCTACGATCTGCCGCCGGTAGAAACCGCCCGCCGCACGGGCGCCGAGAGCGAGCAAGCGGCGAAGATTCTCGGCATTAAGGACGTGCTCCCACTGGGCTACCGCGCGGCTAACCTCGGCGCCGTTTCCTTCACCGAGATCCGCGACCGGCTCGTCTTCTGCATCCGCCACTACCAGCCGCAGATATTGTTCATACCCAATCCCTACGCCGAGTACGATCGCGTGCTCGACCGCTACTTCGCCGGCCGCGCCGCCGAAGACGCCTGGCGGGCTGTAGCGCTCGAGAACTTCGCGCCGCCGCAGGCCGAGGCGGGCCTCCAGCCGCATCTCACGCCGGAGGTCTATTACTATTCCCAGCCGCTTGATCCGCGCCGCCGCGAGCCGGAGAGCACCGCGACCTTCGTTCCGGAGCCGAAAGTTGTGGATATCAGCACGACCTTCGAGCGCAAGCTGCGAGCGGTCGAAGCGCTCAAGACGATCAACTCCAGCATGGCGCGGCGCCTGAAAGACCGCTTTACCGCCACGCACCGCCGCCTGCCGCTGCTCGACACGGCCGATGAAAAATCAGTGAACCGCCTGGTGGAGGTGAACGTGCGCGGCTTGGCTAAGCTCTGCGCGCGGGGAACCAGCTACTCCCTGGCCGAGGAGTTCCGCTACGCCGGCGTCGAGTTCCGCATCCCGTCGAAGTACCGATCGTCGCTGCGGCGGTAGAGCCGGCGCTGGCAAATCAAGCCGAGCGCAGGCGCCATGCTTCCGAGAGCGCGATCCAGACGTTGATCACGCCCAGGCCGCTGATCGCGCCGCGCAAGTAGCTGCTGGAAAATACCGTGGCCCACTGCGGGGCCAGCGCGAAAAAGTAATTGCGGTCCCACATCGACGACCAGGGAAAC
>DASQHK010000418.1:0-2979 GCA_035632135.1 Bryobacterales bacterium | reverse complement strand
GCCCGCGCCGGCCTCGGCCAGAAACCCGCCACCGCCGGCAGCAACGCCCCGTTCCGCGGCTTCAAGTTCAGCGTGTTTGACGGCGGCATGCACGTACCCGGCGTTGTGAGCTGGCCGGGCGTGATTCCGGCGGGGCAGCTCAACCATGAAGTGGTGATGACCGCCGACGTGCTGCCCACCATCTGCCGCGCCGCCGGCGTGAAGGTCCCCTCCGACCGCACCATCGACGGCCGCGACATGATGCCCGTCGCCGCCGGCGCCAAATCGCCGCACGGAGCCGTCTTCTGGGCCAACGGCCAGCAGCTCGCCGTGCGCCGCGACCAGTGGAAGCTGGTGATCAACGGCATCACCTACGACGGCAGCGAGAACGGACGCAAGCCGCTCCAGGGCGACGACGCGCTATTTCTTTCCAACCTCGCAGAAGACCCTGGGGAGAGCCGCAACCTCCGCCACCAGCACTCCGAGCTGGTGGACGAGCTGGCCGGCTTGGCGCAGCAGTGGCGCCAGAGCGTAGAGCCAACTGAGCCCGCCCGTACAAGGTAGCGGACGGCGCCGCATCCATTTCGTCCCCTGCATCCGGCGATCCGGCAGCCGCCGCCTGCCAGGTGATGCCGTGTTAGAATCCAAGCGGAGGTAATCCGATGAGAAGCAAGCAACTGCTTTTCGCCATGACCCTGACGATGGCCGGCCTGCTGCTTTCCGCCGCCATCCTCGCGGCCGCGCCCGCCAAAGAGCAGACCGTTACCCTCGCCATCCACGGCATGACTTGAGGCTCCTGCGCTGACACAGTGCAGTCTGCACTGCAATCGGTGAAAGGCGTCAAGGAAGCCAATGTGGATCTGGACCGCAAAGAGGCAGTCGTAAAATACGATTCCGACGTTTGCAAGGTGGACGATCTGATCAAGGCCGTCAAGGACGCCCGGGGCATGGCGTCCTACAGCGCCACCGTAAAGAAGAAGTAGATCTCTCTCCACTCCGTATCGGCACAGCGTAGAGCAAGGGCTGGCAGTGTGTGCCCGCGAGCCGTTCTCCGCGCATCGAGCCTCCCGCAAACCATCTAGGCAAATCCCCTTAGTACCAAAATCAAGCCATTAAGTTTTGTTAAGGCAAGAAACATTCGTTATCTGGCCGTGTTGGAACCGTATGATGGGTGAGTAAAGGGTTCAGGCGATGCAGAAGGGGAAAACGGTTTCTTTCTTAGCTTTTTTCGTTGTATTGGCGTCAAGCTTGTTCCTGTTGCGGGCGCAGCAGGATCAGTCGCAGGCGGATGACCCGCTGGCCGAGCAGTTGCCGGTCGACCACGCGGAGTGCGTCTTTTTTGGGCCCCAGCACGATCACTACGCCGCGGCCGGGCGCACTGGCCTGCCGGCCAGAACGCAGCAGGAGTTCCCTTTGAGCGCGCTGACCGAGCAGGTGGCCGCGCAGCTTCCTCCGGTGGCGATGCCGGCTCGCAGCCGCTCGAGCGCATTGCAGCCGTTCGATCAGATGGGAACCATTGATCGCTACCTGTTCAGCGCCATGGAACAGGCGGGCGTGACGCCGGCCGGCGTGACCACGGACTTTGAGTTCATTCGCCGCGCCACGCTCGATCTGACCGGCCGCATCCCCGCGCCCAGCCGCGTCGTCAGCTTCGTTAGCGATCCCGCGCCCGACAAGCGGGCCAAACTCGTCGAGGAGCTGCTGGCCAAGCCGGAGTGGGTAGACAAATGGGCCATGTATTTTGGCGACCTATACAAGAACAACAGCCGCAACACCCAGATCGCCCGCTTCGACGAGGGCCGCAACGCCTTCTACCACTATATTTACGATTCGCTCGCCGCCAACAAGCCTTATGACCAGACGGCCCGCGAGCTGATCAGCGCGCAGGGCAACAACAGCTTCGAGCAGGGGCAGATCAACTGGCTGGTGGGCGGCGTGGTCACCGGCGGGCCCAAGCAGGACATCATGGACCAGCAGGCGGCCGACATCGCCGAAACGTTCCTCGGCATCTCGCACATGAACTGCCTGCTGTGCCACAACGGTCGCGGCCACCTCGACACGCTCAGCTTGTGGGGCAGCCACGGGACCCGCTACCAGGCCTGGCAGTTCGCTTCGTTCCTGTCGCACACGGCGAGCTTCGTGACGCCAGTCGGCGACCGCAAGAATCATTATTACTGGCAGGTGCTGGACGACACGCCCCGCGCCCGCGTGGATTACCAGTTGAACACCACCACCGGCAACCGGCCCGCTCGCCAGCCGAGCGGCACACCCAGCGGCACGCAAGCGACGGTTGCGCCGGTCTATTGGTTCACGGGCCAGAAGCCGGCGTCGGGCCAGGATTATCGCGTGGCGCTGGCCGGCTACATCACCTCCGATTTCCAGTTTGCCCGCGCGACGGTGAATTACATCTGGGCGCAATTTTTTGGCCGCGGGATTGTCGATCCGCCGGATCAGTTCGACTTGGCGCGTCTTGATCCCAACAACCCGCCGCCGGCACCCTGGACGCTGCAACCCTCCAACCCGGGCTTGCTCAACGCGCTGGCCCAGGATTTCGTCAACAGCCACTACGACCTCAAGGCCCTGATGCGGGAGATCGTCAACTCGCGCGCCTACCAGCTTTCGTCACGCTACAACGGCACGTGGAACGAGGCGTGGGAGCCGCTGTTTGCCCGCAAGATGGTGCGCCGCCTGTGGTCCGAAGAAATTCACGACGCCATCGCGCAGTCGAGCAACGTCGTGCCGTCTTACACCATCCAGCGGCTCGGCGTAGTGTTCGGCACGGTCAACTGGGCCATGCAGTTTCCCGAGACGGCGGGCATGCCCGATGGTCCCAACGGACGGGTGTCTCAGTTGCTCGACGCCTTTCTGCGCGGCAATCGCGACGACGAGCAGCGGCGCGAAGACGGCTCCATCTCGCAGGCCCTCGACCTGATGAACGACCCGTTCGTCATGGCTCGCGTCCACGCCACCGGCTCCGGCAGCCTGCTGGCGCAGAGCCTG
>DASQHK010000417.1:0-9472 GCA_035632135.1 Bryobacterales bacterium | reverse complement strand
GCTGGTCGTCGCCGCCGCGCGCCGTTTTGCGTTCGTGGCCGGCGTGGATGTGGCGTTTCGATGGCTCGTAGTGGGCGCTGTCCGGCTGCGCGAGGCAAGCGTTCGGGCGCCGCTCGTCTGCGCTAACGCCGAGTTTCTGCCGTATCCCGACGACAGCTTCACGGCGGTCGCCGCCACCGATCTGGTCGAGCACCTTATCGATCCAGCGCCGGTGTTTGCCGAGTGCCGGCGCGTTGCCACGCCCGGCGGGGCAGTTTATTTCTCCACCAACAACCGCTATGCGCTCGCGCCCGAGCCGCACGTGAACGTCTGGGGCGTAGGCTGGCTGCCGCGCGGCTTGCAGGCGGGCTACGTCCGCCTCGCGTCGGATCGCGCCTATCGCAACATCACCTTGCGCTCGGCCGCCGAGCTGGAGGGCTGGGCGCGCGCGGCCGGCTTTGATAGCGCTCGCGCCGGGCCTGCGCCGCTCGCCCTCCCCCTTCCCCTACGCGGCTTACAGGCTGCTTACGACCGGCGTCGCCGCTGGCCCGCTTGCGCGCGGCTGCTGCGCCGGATCGGGCCGCGCCTGCAACTGCTATGTCGAAAGTGAGCCTCAAGGGCGCCCTCTGGCTCGCCTGGATCGCACTGACCGTGGCTGTGACGGCCAAGCCATTCCTGTGGCACCTGGAGTACTTTCGGCACCCCGGGCGGCAGTTCTTTTCGCTCTACCTGGGAGCGCTGGCGGTGCTGGTGGCGGCCGCCGTCCTTTACGCGCGGCTTCGGCAGGCGCGTCCGGCGCTGATCGGGTGGGAGCCACGGGTGTTCGTTGGGTTCTTTTTGGCTTTATTTTTCGTCTATGCGCCGCTATCTTCTTTGTTTTCAATACTAATTGGCTTCGTTTGTGCATCTTTTGGCCGCTCGACGCTGGGCCGCGTGACGGAGTCGCCGCTCGAGCGGTTAACCCTTTGGCCCGCCGCCGGCCTCGGCATACTGAGCATTTTGTTGTTTCTGCTGGGCTTGGCCCGGCTTTACTACGGGTGGTTGCTGCTGGCCTTGCTCGCTGCGGCTGCCCTTGCCTTCTGGCGCAATGCACGGCGGTTCGTGGAACTGGCGCGGCGCGCTGAGACTGCCTACGCCGCCTGCGCACGCGATCCGCTGTGGGGTCTGTGCCTGGTTTTCGTCTTTGTTTTCAGTGTGGTGAGCGCGATGGTCGTGCTCAGCCCGGAAATCGCCTACGACCCCATCAGCTTCCACTTCGTGCTGGCCCACGGCTATGCAGCGATGCATCGGCTGGCGGTCATGCCGCACCTTCCCTACTCTTATTTTCCCCAGGCTGTCGAGCTCCTTTACGCGCTGGGCTTCCTGCTCGACGGGCAAATGACGGCCAAGGTCCTTACCTGCGCGTTTTTTCCGCTCGCGGCAATGAGCGTTGCGCTGATCGGCCGGCGCTGGTTTTCGCAGGCCGCGGGCGGCGCCGGTCCCCTGGTGGCGGCAGCGCTGTTTGTGACGACGCCGTTCATCTCCTGGACGGGCAGCGTGGCCAAGAATGACCTGGCGCTGGCGCTCTACCTGTTACTGGCGCTCTACGGTGTGGTGCGCTGGATCGAAACCGCCCGCTTCGGGTGGCTGGCGGCGGGAGTGCTGTTTCTGGCGTTCGGGTTTGGCGTGAAGCACGTGGCGGTGCTGGGGGCCGCGCCGCTGGCGCTGCTGGTGCTGTGGAACCTCCGTCGCGCGCGGCTGAGCGCCCGGCAGTGGGCGATACTGGCGGCGATCTTCATCTGCTGCGGCCTCTGCTGGCACATCCGGACCTGGATCCTCGCGGGCAACCCGCTTTACCCCGAAGTGAGCTGGAGCGCCGTTCGCTCCACCACCGCGGAGGGGCATCCGCAGCTCACCTGGCTCGACCGCGCGCGGATTTACGCCCTGGTCCCCTGGACCGTTCACTTCCACGGCTGGTTTGCGTTCGAGTCGCCGTCGCCCAATCCCGCCGGGTTTTTCCTGGTGGCGTTTTTTCCGCTGCTGTGGCTGCGAGGCGGATTGAAAACGAGGCTTTCCAGGCTGGCGCTGTTCTTCTGCGCGGCCTATTTTCTTTACTGGGCCGCGATCCTCATCAAGGTTCGCTACGCCATCGCCGCGTTCGGCGTGCTGTTTGCTTACCTGGCCGACCGGATGTGCGCTTTCGCCGCGCCCGAGGAGCCGCGCGCGCGACGCGCCTCTGTGCTGGCGCTGGCGACGTACTGCTTCCTGTTCGCGCTTAGCCTGACGCTGATCCTGGAGATGAACGTTCCGCGGCTGAAGCTGTTCGCCCGCCGCATCAGCCGGGAGGAGTTTCTGCGCGAGAGCCTCGTGACTTACCGTTCGATCGAAGCGCTCAACCGTCTTGCCCGCCCGGGCGAGGGGGCCTATTCGGTGGGCAACTGCTCGACGTTTTACGCCAGCATCGAGTTCGACTGCTACTACGACTACCAGGGCAATTACTTGCTCGACAAGATCGTCTCCGACATTCAGGATGGGCACTACCAATATCTTCTCGTCGCCAATTCGTGGGCCGATTTCCGCCACGTCCACGTGATCGAGGGCTTGTTTCACGCCGCGCCGGTCTACGAAGACGAATCCTTCCGCATCTACCGGCTGCGGCGGTATTAGGGCGCTCAAAGCGGCAGGTCTCGTAGAAGAACGGCGCTCGAGGAGTGTACCCGCACTTTGTTGTAGAAGCGCTTGTCGGCGGTGACGAGCGGAATGCGCCGGCTCTCGGCGAGGGCCAGGAAGGCGGTGTCGTATGGAGCATGAGCGTAGCGGCAGGCAGTTCGGAACGCTTCGTGCACTAAAGCCGCGGCCGGGACAACCTTCATGTGGCGGGAAATGGACACCAGAGCGGTGATCTTGGATTGGGCCTCTATCTCGGTCAACTGACCCCGGAGGCTCATCACCCAAAGGGCATTGGCAGCCTCGATGAAGAGAAAATCGGGAGCGACCAGCTTGACGGCTCCCAAGACAAAACTACGGTGCAGGGCCTCCGCATTGTCGCTGTCGGGTTCCTCAACGAGGAACTTCACGACCACACTGGTGTCAACGACCAGCTCGTCGAAGGGGAGTTCTTGTTCGTGCATCCCTCATTTGCCGGATGAGCTTCGCGCTGTCGCTGCCGCGCCCGTGACGCCGAAGGGTTGACTTGCGTGAGGCGCGGACTTGCTCGAACAGCCTCATCCGCTCTTCCAGGCTTCCCCACTCCCGCCCCTCCAGCCGGAGCCAGTGCACGGCCTGGGCGTTGAGCGAGCGCTGCTGCGCCCGCGCGGCGTCGCGAAGCTGCTCCATGACCTCTTGGGGGATGTTTCGGATCGTCAAACTGGGCATGGCTTCCCCCTTCACCGCCTATAGTTGCATTCTGCAACTATGCTACCACGCCAGCGCGTAGTTGTCACCGCGAGGGTCGGCGCCGGCGCTGAGCACGCCGGTCTGGGGGTCGATCACGATGGCCGAGGTCGCGCCCATCGTCCAGGGGCCGCGCAGGTTTACCTTGTGCCCGCGCCGCTCGAGCTTGCGCGCTACGTCCTCGGGAATGCGGGGCAAGAACGACGCAGCAGGAAGGGGTTTGGTGAGACGGGGACCGCGTCGGTGTATACTGGGGCCGTCCGAACCCTGGAACGGAGATCTTCGTCATGGAGTGGCTCTGGCTGTTCAAGCTTTTTCCTCTCGGCGACGTGCTCCGGATGTGGATGGGCAAGAGATGGTTACGATTGACCGTCCACACAGCGTACTTTGAAAATAATGGCCGCGCATACTACTTTGTCAACCTCAGCAACTCGTCTCGGAACCGCGAACTCGTAATCACGCATATTTGGTTCGACCTAAACCCTCAGGTCCCCGTGATGCCGCCGGAGCGCCCGTTGCCAAAACGGTTGATGCCGGAGGAACCTTGGTCAACATGGATTCCAGCGGATTGCGTTCCGCTCAGGCCCGGCAAGGATGCGTGCAGGCTCGTGCGTGCAAGGCTTTCCACCGGCGCAGCCGTCAATTCGAAGGCAGAAAAGACCGTGCCCTCGTCAGGTGCCGTCCCGGGCTGGAGTTAAGGGGGGTAGCGATGCATTTCCCACACGGGCTTCTCACCTTCGTCGCAATCGCGGCCGTGCTTGTGGCTGTCAACCGTTTGATGGCCCCAAAGCAAGGGACCCGTCTGCTGGTGACCACCGTCTGGGCGGCGCTCGGCCCCTATGGTAACGCCGCAGCGGCAGCGCGGGCTCTGAGAACCTCGAGTAAAGTGGGCTTCGGTTCGGATGGAGCGGCCAGGCACGAGGGCTGGATACAGGGACATGTCCGGAACTTCAGGGCCTGGGAAAGCGCCGGAGACTTTGCGCGGTTCCAGAAAATCATGCGCTGGGGCCTTCTTCTGTCCTCCTCATACGGCGGAACCTTTCGGAAGACGCTCAAGGCCGTTCGTGAGGAGCGGGCCGTGGAAGAGGCCGGGTGGATAAACGAGCGCATCGAGAAGTGGGGACACAGGGTGGATGCAGTTCGAAGGCCGGACGGGTCGCTGCACTTTGTCTACAAGCAGACCTTATCGGACGAAAAGATCGAGCAAAGGAAGGAGGAAATGGCCCTGAGCATCGGCGCTGCGCTGTGGGCCGATGAGTCTGCCGCTGCGAGAAGGTTGCTGGCCTTCTTAAGTTCTGTTTACGAGGTAGGCAGCGGCAAGAAGGTTGAGAACCCGACCGACTTAGCGAGGGTCTGGTTGGCCTTGCTGAAATTACAAGAAGATGGCGAAGAACCCAGGCTTGTAAAGGGCTTTGAAGAGCTGAGGGACCCTTGGATTGCACAGTGGCCCGCTGACGGGGACGAGATCTCGGGCAACACTAACAGCTCAGGGTAAGCCCTTTCTCCTCGCGATGACAAAGCCCAATGCGCCCGCGCCGAGCTGGCGGAACGTTGCGTCCCGCGTAGGGCGGATTTACCACGCCAGCGCGTAGTTGTCGCCGCGAGGGTCGGCGCCGGCGCTTAGCACGCCGGTCTGGGGGTCGATCACGATGGCCGAGGTCGCGCCCATCGTCCAGGGGCCGCGCAGGCTTACCTTGTGCCCGCGCCGCTCGAGTTCCACGCGCACTTCCTGCGAGATGCGATCTTCGAGCGCCACCTCGCCTGGGTGCATGGTGTGCGGGAAGGGCGAGGCCGGGAAGCTCGTCGTGGTCCAGCGCGGCGCTTCAATGGCCTGCTGGATGTTCATGCCAAAGTCAACCACGTTCAGAAACGTCTGGAAGATTCGCATGCACTGATCGTCGCCGCCGGGGCTGCCTACCACCATGTAGGGCTTGCCGTCTTTGAGGATCATCGTGGGAGTCAGCGTGCTGCGCGGGCGCTTGCCGGGCTGGAGCGCGTTGGCGCTTTCCGGTTTGAGCCAGAAATAATCGCCGCGGCAGTTGAAGGGGAAGCCCAGGTCGGCCATGACCACCCCGGTGCCGAACCCGGAATGCAGGCTGGGCGTCCAGGAAACAGCATTGCGGTCGTGATCGACCACCGCCAGGTAGCTGGTGTCGCCCTCGTGGTCGGCGTCGCCTTCGAGCGTCACCGGCGAAGGCCGGTTGATGGGCGGGAAGTTTTCCATGTATTTCCACGGCTCGCCGGGACGGAATTGGTAAGAGGCATGGGCCATGTCGATCAGCGAGCGGCGCTCGGCGGCGTAGGGCTCCGAGAGCAGGCCGGCGAAGGGAATCTTGATGAAGTCGGCGTCGCCCAGGTACATCTCGCGGTCGGCGAAGGCGAGCTTCACCGCCTCCACGTTTACGTGGATGTAGTCGGCCGAGTTGTGGCCCATGGCCTTCAGGTCGAAGCCGCGCAGGATCTCGAGCGTAAACAGCTCGGCCGGCCCTTGTGTGGCCGAGGGGTTCTTGTAAACGTCGTAGCCGTGGTAGTCGGTCGACACCGGGTCTTCGACCTCGGCCTTGTAGCTGGCGAAATCTTCATAGCGAAACAGGCCGCCGTTGGCTTCGGAGAAATCGGCCATTTTGCGGGCGATGTCGCCTTTGTAGAAACGGTCGCGCGCAGCTTTGAGGGCGGCGCGGCGGCCCTTGCGCCGCGCTTGGTGCTCCGCGTCGACCAGCATCTGCAGCGTGCTGGCCAGCTCGGTGTTGCGGAACACTTCGCCCACGCGGGGCGCCTCGCCGTTGGGGAGGTAGACGGCGCGGCTGGTGGGATATTTCCGCAGCTTTTCAGTCGAGCGGATGGCCCCGGCGAGTCCCTCGCTCAGCGGGAAGCCCTTGCCGGCAAGCTCGATGGCCGGCGCGAGCACTTCGGCGAAAGTCATCGTACCCCAGCGATCGAGCAGGGTGTACCAGGCGTCGACCACGCCCGGCACGGTGCCGGCGAGCAGGCCGTCGTTGACCGGAATCTTGCCGCCCTCATGCTCCTTATACCAGTCGATGGTGGCCAGCTTCGGCGCGGTGCCCTCGGCGTTGATGGAGTAGACGCGCTTGGCCTTGGCATCGTAAATGAGAATCTCGGCGTCGCTACCCACGCCGTTGGAGGCGGCATCGGTGACGCCGAGCGCGGCCTGGCAGGCCACCGCGGCGTCGAAGGCGTTGCCGCCCGCGCGCAGAATGCGTTCGGCTACCTGGGCGGCCTGCGGCTTGCGCGTGGAAACGGCGTAGTCGGTGCCGCGAATCACCGGCCGCATTGTCTGGCGGCGGATACGGCCCGTCTGGGCGACGAGAGCAGGAACAACAAGCAGAATGGCAAAAACACGACGCATCGATTTCCCTCCTGGACCGGGCAGGGCACCCAGCAGCCCTTACGCCGGCGGTTCGGTAAGAGTATAGTGGAAGACCGGGAGGATGTCATGGCCAGGAAAGCGACTCGCAGAAACTTTTTACAGGCGGCAACGGGAGCGGCCGCCCTCGCCGCCGCCCCGGCAGCGCCGGCCGCACGCCGCGGCGCGCCAACACTGGGCGAAGCGAATATCTACACATCGCTGGGAATCCGGCCGCTGATCAACGGCATAGGAACGGTGACTGTGCTGGGCGGCTCGATCATGCCGCCGGAGGTGGTGCGGGCGATGGACGAGGCGTCGAAGTACTTCGTGCACCTGCCGGAGCTGCAAAAGAAAGCCGGGGCCCGCATTGCCGAGCTGCTGGGCGTGCCGGCGGCAATGGTCACCGCCGGGGCCGCTTCGGCCATCACCGTGGGCACCGCCGCCTGCGTGGTGAGCGGCGACCGCGCCAAGCTGCACCGGCTGCCGGATACCTCCGACATGAAAAACGAGATCATCCAGCAGAAGACCCATCGCAGCGGCTACGAGGCGCAGATGCTGGTGGTGGGAACCAAGATCGTCTGGGTCGAGACGCGCGAGGAGCTGGACAAGGCCATCAACGAGCGCACGGCCATGATGTTTTTCCTGAACAAGGCCGATCCGGACGGCCAGATCAAGCGCAGCGAGTGGATCCAAGTGGCCAGGCAGCACGGCATACCTACTTATAATGATGCCGCTGCTGACGTGCCGCCGCCCTCCAACCTCAGCGCCTATGTGAAGGAAGGCTTCGACCTGGTCGGCTTTTCCGGCGGCAAAGGGTTGCTGGGGCCGCAGTGCTCCGGGCTGCTGCTGGGGCGCCAGGACCTGATCGAAGCCGCCATGCCCGCCATCAGCCCGCACGACGGGATCGGGCGCGGCATGAAGGTGGGCAAGGAAGAGATCATGGGGGTGCTGGCGGCGCTGGAGCGGTACCTGAAAGTGGACCAGGCGGCCGAGCAGCGGGTGCTCGAAGACCGCGCGGCCCACATTATGCAAGCGATGAAGAAAGCGCGCGGCGTGACGGCCGAGCGGGAAGTCCCCGAGATCGCCAATCACGTCCCGCACGTGCGGCTGACGTGGGATGAGGCGAAGCTGGGTGTCACCGCGAAGCAGGTGGTGCGGCAGCTCCTGGAAGGCGACCCGCCCATCGGCATTTCGCAGCAGGGCGAAGGCAACCTGATGGTCTCGGTGTGGATGATGCAGCGTGACGAGCACCGCATCGTAGCCGCGCGGCTGCGGGAGGTCCTCCGTAAGGCCTGAGCGCTCGCATGAGGCAGCGGGCCGGACTGCTCGCGTTGCTGGCTTCGTTTTCCGTTTATCTGATCCCGCTGGCGACGCCACATGCCACCTGGATTCTGGGCGCGGAGTTGGTGCGGGAGGTCGCCGGCCAAGGAGAGAAGCTCGCGGCCCTGTGGATCGCCACCAACTGGGCGGTGGCGATTGGCATGCAAGCGGCCGCGGGGCTCGTGTTCTACTGGTTTTTTCGCAAGCCGGGGTGGCAGCGTCTGCCGGCGCCCCTGGTAGCAGCGCCCGCGCTGGTGGTAGTTGCCGAGTGGCTCTACCTGGCCGCGATCCCTTCCCACTTTCTGATTGAATCGGACACGGCTCCCGAGCAGACCGGCTGGGCGGTGGAGTGCTCTGTTCGGGACGCCGAGCTGGCGGCGGTGCGGTCGCCGGCTGGCGCGCTCGAACAGGCCGGCGAGGCGCTGACGCTGCGGCATGGCGGCTCCCAGTTTGCCCTCCTGCGCATGCCGGGATGCGCGGTCATTGACTTGGGCTCTCCCCAAGCAGCATCCAACAATCCGTTTGTGGTTCCGGGCGGCAAAGTGCTTTACCAATCCATGCGGGCAGGTCCGGGCGGTGCAAACTGGTGGTTTGTGAATGGCCCAAGGGCGGAGCCGGTCGCCCTCCAAGCGAACGGATTCCCGATTCTTTCGAGCGACGGCGAATGGATCGGGTGGACGGAGCGGCGGCCGGCGGCGGCGCAGCTCCGAAAGATCGGCGGCGGAGAAGAGAAGTCCGTCGCCCTGGATAGCCTGGGTCTTGGCAATTACACGCTGGTCGATTTCGATATGCGGGCCGGCACGCTGAGCGTGGTCCGCAACGAGAAGGAAGTCTTCGAGGTCGCGCTGGACGGAACCGGCAAGCGCGTGGCGCTCGATCTGGGGCCGGTGGACCCGCTCTCTATGACCATCCGCCGGACGGGCGATGGCTACGTAGCGTGGGACGGCTACCGCGATCAAGAGCCGTACCGGATTTGCTGGTCGCTGCGCGGGGGCAGGGGCACGCACACGTTGCTGCGGGGACGCTCGATCAACAGTGTGGACGCGGATCCGGAGGGCCGGTTCATCGCGGTGAGCGTCACCACCGGGCTCTCCATCGGGAATATTCGCGATGCCGTCTACGTTCTGCGCGCGGCGGATGGGGTTGCGGTCTACCGCAAGCGGCTGACGACCTACACGCGCTCGCAGGTGGCGTTTCTCGGCCCGCGCCATTTCGCCTACTCCGAAATCGAGAGTGGCCAGGCCAGAGTGCTCGTGCTGCGCGTGCCGGAGTGAGCCTTACAGCGGCTCGTCAGGCGTGATCTCGACCGGGAGGCCGTCGCCCCAGCCGTATTTTTCTTCCTCGAGCTTCTGGGCGAGCTGCCACGTCTCCCGGTCGCGTTCGGAATCGAGCGCGCGGGCGCTCGCGCCGAACTCGCGACCCCCCAGCCGCACC
>DASQHK010000416.1:0-6391 GCA_035632135.1 Bryobacterales bacterium | reverse complement strand
AATATCGGTGAGATCAATCTCCTCCTCCTTCATTCGCCGCAGAGCGCGAATCTCTTTATGCTGAGCCTTTGTCGCCTTCTTCATACGCTCTCCTTTCCGCCGAGGTCGCTTTTCGAGCCGAGATGATCCGGATCACCTCTTCGCCGTTTCCTCCCGATAAGTGTGGGCCACCAGCACGACGGTCACACCCCCGATCATGCCGAGGGTTTGCCACCGCTCCTCGTCCTCCACGATGCGGTCTGGAACGCTGAGCGCATGGGGATCCTCGACGACGAGGTTCGCGGTCTCAAAGCTGATCCTGTGCTTCGTGAGGTTCCGGCGGTCCTTGGCGTCATCCCACTCGAAGCGCATTTAGCGTAATGACCATTGCGTAGTTATATTATAGTACGTACGGCATCCCGGTGCGTACTCTAAGCGGCCATGCGCAAACACGCCCGCACCCCGGACGCGTTTTGCCACCCTCGCAAATCGCCGCCCCATCCACCTGGACGCTCGCGGTGGCTCTTTTGTGAGCCATAGTATCGCCCGGATATGGACCGGAGGCTGCTGTGGGGAAGCTATCGCACCTTCCGCAGGTAGCCTTTCGGGTTGAAGGTCATCAGAAATTTTTCGCGGCTGCGGTCGGAAACGAAGTCGTGGTTCTCGCGCTCAAATGCTTCGACTGCTTCCATGGGGCCGGGTCCGGAGCCTGCCGCGACCGGGTGGCCGTTGAGGTTGGTGTCCTCGACGATCAGGTAGTTGTCCTTGGTGACCAGCTTGCTGTAGAGGCGCAGCTCGGCGAGCACGTGCGGCATGCTGTGGTCGGAATCGAGCACCACCATCACACGGTCGTGCGGCGCGAGGAAACCCTTCACCTTTTCCACGATCTCGGGCGCGGTGGAGGAGCCGAGCAGGTAGTGGATGCGGGGATGCTGCGGCAGGCCGGGGTATTTCCGGATGTCGATGGTCACCACCTGGCCATGGCCGAGCAAGTCGAACAGATTGGCCAGGAACAGGGCTGAGCCGCCTTTATAAGTGCCGGCCTCGACAATCACGTCGGGCCGGGTCTGGTAAACGATCTCCTGAAAAATCCACAAATCCAGCGGCGTTTTCTCGACTGGCGTTCCCAGCCACTGCATGTTCTCCCAGGTGCTGGGGCCGGAGTTGTAGTAGATCCTGTGAAACGACCGGATGACGGCTGGCTGCGCCACGCGCTGATAAAGGCCGGCGCGCTCGTGGTAGACAGCCGCCACAGTGGCCGCGAGGAGCGCGGCGACGATCAGCCACGGGCGGAGAGGGCCACGAGCCGGTTGTGATGGCGGGATCAAATTGTGATTGTAGCCCCGTCGAACCTTGTAAGAGTGAAACCGCTTCAGATCGCGACGCCCTCCCCCAGTTTCCTGCGGATACGAGTACGAGTCGCTCCGATGTCGAGACCAGCGTTGCTCATGGCGGTCGCACCGGGATGGCCTTTAGGCGGGAGAGTTGTCACGCCAATGCAGATTCAGGGCCGACTCACGCGTAAGATCCTGGCGGGGTTTCTGCTGTCCCTCATCGCTATCGGGTGTCTGGGGCTGTGCCTGCTGGTGGTGATTCACATCCACCCGCCGCTGGGGGTTTGGCTGCTGGGCGCGTTTCAGCGGCAGTATGCGATGTGCGGGGCCAGCGACTTTTACAGCGGCGCCCGGGAGAGGGTGCGGCTGAACGAAGAGCGAGGGATCGTGGGGCATGAGAGCCGCTTGCTGCGAACGGACGGACCTTACCAGCTTTGGGAAACGCCGCACGCGCAATACTGGATCCCCCGCGGCAATGAGAACGCTCTGCATATGATTGTCGCCCAGCAGATGGTCGGGCTTTACGACGTCGCCGGCAGCGGCGCCCGGAAGGGCGACGTTGTCCTCGACTGTGGCGCCCACGTGGGCATCTACACTCGCGAGGTTCTCAAGCGCGGCGCCCGGAAAGTGATAGCCATTGAGCCAGCGCCGGCGAACGTAGAGTGCTTCCGCCGAAACTTCCCGCAGGAGCTGGCCAGCGGGCGGGTGGTGCTGCTCGCGGCGGGCGTTTGGGACCGCGATGACGCCCTGCCCCTGTACGAAAACCCGGCCAACACTTCCGGTGACGCGTTCGTGGCGCCCGACCCCCACCAGCGGCAGGTCGGTCAGATTCCCTTAACGACCATTGACGAAATTGTCGCCCGGCTCAATTTGGAGCGCGTGGACGTGATCAAGATGGACATCAAGGGGGCGACAGAGCGCGCCCTCCGCGGAGCGGCGGGGACCATCCAGCGGTTTGAGCCGCTGGTGGTGGTGTCGACCGAAGAGAAAGAAGACCCGCCCGACCTTCTGGTGGCGCTGATGCGGCGTCTGCAGCCCCGGTATCGCGTCAGGTGCGGGGTGTGCTCCGTCGAAGGCCGCGTAGTCCACCCGGATGTGCTGGCGTTCATACCGTGAGGAGGCGCGGCCGGTAGCAGGTCCGGGCCCTTACTGCTTCGCCCGCGGCGGGACGTAATCGGGAGGCAGAGCGGCGCCTTCACCAAAGAAATAATCTTCCATCTGTTTGATGACGATTTCCTGGGCTTCGCGCGTGGCCAGGTTCAGGCGGTACTCATTCATGATCATCTTGAGGTGCTCTTTCCACAGGTTCCAGGCGTCGCGCGAGACGTTGTCATAGATGCGCTGGCCGAGTTCGTTGTCGAAGGGCACTTCGTCGAGGCCGGGCAGGTCCTTCTGAAATTTCACGCAGTGCACGACGTGCTTGGCCGGCTGCTCGGACGCCGGCGGCGGTGGAGGCGCTCCACAACTCATGACTACTCCTTCCAAACTTGCGGTTGTGCGGCTGGACGGTTCCAGCGAGAATAGTATTATCGCACGGTCGAAACAATCATGCCCGCCAACCAGTTAATCCACGAGACCAGCCCGTACTTGTTGCAGCACGCGCACAATCCGGTGAACTGGTATCCGTGGGGGGCGGAGGCGCTGGAGCGGGCGCGCCGCGAGAACAAGCTGATCTTCCTGAGCATCGGCTACGCGGCCTGCCACTGGTGCCACGTGATGGAGCACGAGAGCTTCGAGAACGACGAAGTGGCGGAACTGCTGAATCGCGATTTCATTTCCATCAAGGTGGACCGCGAGGAGCGGCCCGACCTGGACGAAATCTACATGAACGCGACCATGCTCTACTCCGGCGGCCAGGGCGGCTGGCCGATGAGCGTGTGGCTGACGCCGGCGCTGAAGCCGGTTTTCGCCGGCACTTACTTTCCGCCGGAGAACCATTACGGGCGGCCGGGCTTCAAGGCGCTGCTCGAGGCGATTGCGCAGGCGTGGCGCGAGAAGCCGCAAGAGCTGGCTGAGCAGGCGGAAAAAGTGGTGGGCGCGATGGCCTCCCTGCAGGCCGCCGAGAAAGGCGAGATGCTCGCGGCCGGGCAGGTCTCGCAAATGGCGCGGCGGATGGCCGAGGCGTACGACCCGCAATACGGCGGCCTCGCGAGCGGCGGCAGCAACAAGTTTCCGCCCAGCATGTCCATGGACCTGCTGCTGCGCGTCTACCGCAAAACGGGCGATCGCGTGCTGCTGGGAGCGGTCGAGAACACGCTCGAGAAAATGGGCAACGGCGGCATCTACGACCATTTGGGAGGGGGCATTCATCGCTATTCGACCGACGTCCGGTGGTTGGTTCCGCACTTCGAGAAAATGCTCTACGATCAGGCGCTGGTCAGCTCGATCTATCTCGACGGCTACCAGGTGACGGGCCACGCGATGTTCGCCGGGCGGGCGCGGGGCATCTTCGATTACGTGCTGCGGGACCTGGCGAGCCCGGAGGGCGGGTTTTATTCGAGCGAGGACGCCGACAGCGAGGGCCTGGAGGGAAAGTTCTACATCTGGACGCTCGACGAGGTGCAGCAGGTGTTAGGGGCCGAGGACGCCGCGCTGTTTGCCTCTCACTACGACGTAACGGAGTGGGGCAACTGGGATCACCCGGGCGACGAGCACGTGCCCGGCGGGCCGAAGAACATTCTGCAAGAGGTGCGGCCGATCGAGACGATCGCGAAGCTCAACCGGCTCGACGCGGTGGAGCTGGAGGGGCGCTTCGCCGAGATGCGCCGCAAGATGCTTGAGGCCCGCTCGAAGCGCGTGCGGCCGGGCCTCGACGACAAGATCCTGGCCGGCTGGAACGGGCTCATGATCGCCGCGCTGGCTAAGGGAGCGGCCGTGCTCGACGAGCCCCGCTACGGCGCGGCGGCCGGGCGGGCGGCCGATTTCCTCCTCACGCGGATGGTCGAGAACGGCCGGCTGCTGGCCACCTTCGGCAAAGGCAAAGCACGGCTCAAGGCTTACATCACCGATTACGCGTTCCTGATCGAAGGCCTGCTGGCGCTTTACGAGTGGTCGGGCGAGTGGAGGCGCCTCGAAGCCGCGGCGCGGCTGGCCGATACGGCCATTGAGTATTACTGGGACAAGCAAGAGGGCGGGTTTTTTTTCACCGCGTCGGACCACGAGCAGTTGATCCAGCGCAGCAAGGTTTCGACCGACAGCGCCATTCCCTCGGGCAACTCGGTGATGCTTTCGAACCTGGAGCGGCTGGCCGAGCTGCTCGGCCGCAACGATTTGCGCGACCGGGCGGCCGAGATCGTCCGCCTCTTCAGCGGGGCGGTTGAGCAGCATCCTTTCGCCTACGACCGGATGCTGGCGGGCATCGAGGCCTGGCACGACGGGTTCGTCGAGGTGGCGATCCTCGGCCCGAAGGACGACCCCGGCACGCGCGAGCTGCGGCGCACGGTCTACCGCAGCTACCTGCCGAATAAGGTGGTGGTGCAGGCGGAGCGCGCTGACGACCGGCTCCCGCTGCTGGCTGGGCGGGGCCTGATCGACGGCCATCCCACGGTCTATGTCTGCCGGGATTATGTCTGCCGGCAGCCGACGACTTCGCCCGCAGAGCTGGCGGCGCAATTGGGATTCGCTACAGACCAGGACGCCGCGCCCGCCCGTAGCTTACAATAGGCTTCTGGCGCGGGGCCCAGAGCGCAGTCCACGAGGCGCCTCACAGCCTTCACGGAGAGTACATGGCGGACGAGGAAAAGACCAAGAAAGTCACCTACCTGGGAAGCGGCGCTTTCGCCATCTCCAAGCCGAAGCGGAAAGGCGCCAAGCTGCGGAGATCGCGGCTGAAGAAGCCGCAACGGGGGGCGCGCAAGTAGGGAGGCGACGGGGGCGCGGCTCCGGCTACTCGCTGCGGGTGATGCGCCGGAGGATGGCTGCCAGCAGACCCCACTGCAGGCTCAGGGCCAGGGCAAAGGCGATCATCAGGGCGGCCCCAACAGCCAGCCATTCCATTCGTCGCTCCTTCCACCCGGCCGAGAGCAATCCCGAGGCCAGATCTCCCTCCGTTTGCTTTGAATTGCTTGGCGCGGCCCTGGCGGGGTGTGTGCTGTGTAGTTTCCGGCAGCCGGATGTATTTTTGTCAGCTATGCAGCAGCAAGGCCTAACCGCGCGGCTGTACCGCGTTCGCGGGCTGGTGCAAGGAGTGGGATTTCGGTGGTATGTCCAGCGGGCGGCGGCGGAGCTGGGCTTGACCGGCTACGTCAAGAACCTGGATGATGGGCGGGTGGAAGTCTACGCCGTGGGACCCCAGGAGAAGCTCTCCGAGCTGGCGCGCCGGCTCTGGAAAGGGCCGGCTCATGCGGACGTGCGCGGCGTGGAAGAACAAGAAGCGCCCGTCGAGCGCTCCGGCTCCTTCCGCGTCGAGCCGTCATGGTGACCGAACTTATGGACCGCATGGCTTACTTGAAGCAGCTCATCCGCGAAGTGCCTGATTTTCCCAAGCCTGGAATTCTGTTCTACGACATCACGACCCTGCTGAAGGACGCGCACGGCCTGCATGCGCTGATCGACGAGCTGGCCACCCACTACGAGCACAAACGCCCGGACATCGTGGTGGGGATCGAGGCGCGGGGCTTCGTGTTCGGGCCGGCGGTGGCGTTCCGGCTGGGAGCCGGATTTGTGCCGGTGCGCAAACCCAACAAGCTGCCGGCGGCGACGGCCCGGGTTGCCTACCAGCTCGAATACGGCACCGATGCGCTCGAGATCCACAAAGACGCCATCCAGCCGGGCCAGCAGGTGCTGATCTCCGACGATCTGCTGGCCACCGGGGGCACGGCCGAGGCCGGCGTGAAGCTGGTGGAGATGCTGGGCGGCAAGGTGGCCGGACTGGCCTTTGTGATCGAGCTGGAATCTCTGAAGGGGCGCAGCAGGCTCGACGGCTACGATGTGTTCTCCCTGCTGAAATACTCGCGCTGATGCCAACGCTCCGCGTGGAGGCCCTGGCCAAGGTGAATCTTGGCCTGCGGGTTCTCTACCGCCGGCCGGATGGCTTCCACGAGCTGCGCACGGTTTTTCAGACTATCTCGCTGGCCGAC
>DASQHK010000415.1:0-9150 GCA_035632135.1 Bryobacterales bacterium | reverse complement strand
GCTGACCGACATGGATCAGCCGCTCGGCTACGCCATCGGAAACGCGCTCGAAATCATGGAGGTGTCGCAGACCCTGCAGAACCAGGGCCCCGCCGACCTGACGCAGTTGTCCGTCGAGGTGGCCTCCCGCATGATCGGCCTCGCCAACCGCACGCAGACCCTCGACGAGGCTCGGGAGCAGGCCGCGCAGTTGCTCGCCTCGGGGGCCGCGCTCGCCAAGTTCCAGCAGGTGATCGCCGCGCAGGGCGGCAATCCTGACGTGCTGAGCAATTTCGAGCTGCTCCCCAATGCCACCGGCGCCCGCGAGATCCTTTCGCCTCGCGCCGGCTTCGTCACCCGGATCAACGCCGAAGATGTCGGCCTGGCTTCGGTCATGCTCGGCGCGGGCCGCGATACCATGGAGCGTTCCATCGATCCCGCCGTGGGGATCATTCTGGAGCGCAAGGTGGGCGAAAAAGTTCCCGCCGGCGGCCGCCTCTGCACCCTCTACCATACCGACGAAACCCACCTCGAAGAAGCCGCCCAACTGGTCGAAGACGCCTTCCACATTTCGGCGACGGCCCCGGACTCACGCGAGCTTGTGCTCGAAGTGGTCCAGTAGGAAGCCGGTATGGAACCACAGATGAGCACGGATGAACACAGTCTGATCTTTATCTGTGTTTATCTGCGTTCATCTGTGGTTAGCAATTGAGTATGTCCCGGTTCACGGGCGTGCTGGGGCTGGCGCTGATCGTGGGCGGCGCTTGGGTCTTCTCCACCAACCGCCGCGCCATCCGGCTCAAGGTCGTTCTGTGGGGCCTGGGATTGCAACTCGTGCTGGCGCTGCTGGTGCTGCGCACGGGCGTGGGACGCGTCTTTGAGTTCATCGGCCGGGGCGTCACCCACATGCTCGATTTCGCTCAGGCCGGCAGCACTTTTGTCTTCTGGGCGCCGGCGCCCGGCGGCAAGGGGCCGGAGGGCGTGGTTTTCGCCTTTCACGTTCTCACCATCATCATTTTTGTCGCCTCCTTCTTCGCCGTCCTTTACTACCTCGGTGTAATGCAATGGCTCGTGAAGGGCATCGCCATCGCCATGCAGCGCATCATGGGCTCGAGCGGCGCCGAGTCGCTCGACGTCGCGGCCAGCATCTTCATGGGCCAGACCGAAGCGCCGCTCACCATCCGCCCCTTCCTCGACAACCTCACCGACTCCGAGCTGCTCACCGTCATGACCGCCGGCATGGCCCATGTCTCGGGCTCGCTGATCGTGGCCTACGCTTACATCGCGCACGTGGAGGTCAAGCACCTGCTCACCGCCGTGGTGATGACCGCCCCGGCTACCATCATGCTGGCCAAGATGCTGATCCCGGAGACCGGCCAGCCGGAGACCTCCGGCCACGTCAAGCTGCACGTGGAAAAGCTCGACATCAACCTTATTGACGCCGCCGCGCGCGGCGCCATCGAGGGGCTGCACCTCGCGCTCAACGTCGGCGCCATGCTCATCGCCTTCATCGCTCTCATCGCCATGAGCGACGGCATCCTCGGCTATGCTCACTCCTTTCCCGGCCTGCACTGGATGCCCGACTCGCTCGAGAAGATCTTCGGCTGGGTCTTTTCGCCGTTCGCCTGGGCCCTGGGCGTGAGCTGGAAAGACGCGCCGATCATCGGCAACCTGCTCGGCACGCGCATGGTGCTGAACGAATTCCTCGCCTATGTCCAGCTCGGGCCCCTCAAGGCGACGCTCGACCACAAATCGTTCGTCATCGCCACCTTCGCCCTGTGCGGTTTCGCCAACTTCTCCTCCATCGCCATTCAGGTGGGGGGCATCGGCGCGCTCGCCCCCAGCCGCCGCCACGACCTTGCCCGCCTCGGCCTGCGCGCCATGATCGCCGGCACGCTCGCCAACTTCATGTCGGCCGCGATCGCCGGGATCCTGCTGTGAGCTACGCGCACGCCGACCAAGCCCGCCAGTTTCTCGCCGCCCGCTTGCCGGCCGCCCCGGCCGTGGGCGTCGTCCTCGGCAGCGGCCTCGCAGGTTTTTCGCGCGAGCTGTCGGACGCGGTCGAGATCCCCTTTCCCGAAATTCCGCACTGGCCGCGTTCCACTGTCTCCGGCCATGCTGGCCAGCTCATCGCCGGCCGTTTGTGCGACAAAGTCGTAGCGGTTCTCGCCGGCCGCTCGCATCTCTACGAAGGCTACTCGGCGCGCGACGTGACGTTCCCCACGCGCGTCCTCGGCCTGCTCGGGGTCGGCACGCTGGTGCTTACCAACGCCGCCGGCGGCATCAACGCCGCATTCCAGCCGCCGCAGTTGGTCTTGATCTCGGATCACATCAACCTCCAGGGATCCAATCCGCTCGCCGGCGAAAACGAAGACCGCTTCGGCCCCCGCTTCCCCGATCTGAGCGGCGTGTATCCGAAGCGCCTGCGCGATCTCGCCCGCGCCTGCGCCGGTGAGCTTGGCTTCGAGCTTCCCGAAGGCGTCTACGCTGCAGTCCTCGGCCCCAGCTACGAAACCCCCGCCGAGATCCGCCACCTCCGCTCCATTGGCGCCGATATGGTCGGCATGTCCACCGTGCCCGAAGCCATCGTCGCCGCGCACATGGGCCTCCCCGTGCTCGGCATCTCGTCCATCTCCAACATGGCCGCCGGCCTTTCCGCGCAGAAGATCAGCCACCAGGAAGTGCTCGAAGCGGGCCGCCGCATCAGCGACCGGCTGACCGCCCTGCTCAAGAAAGTGATTCCGCGACTGTGACCGCGCACAAACCAGACAACGCCCTCATTCAGGCTGCCACCGCCGCGCGCGAGCGGGCCCGCGCCCGGTACTCGAACTTCAAAGTAGGCGCCGCGCTCGAAACCCCGAGCGGCCAGGTTTACACCGGCTGCAACGTGGAGAACGCGTCCTATGGCTTAACAGTATGTGCCGAGCGCGTCGCCGTTTGGAAAGCGCTCTCCGAAGGAGAGTCGCGCTTTACCCGCATCGCCATCGTCGCCGACACCGAAACGCTCACGCCGCCCTGCGGCGCCTGCCGCCAGATCCTATGGGAATTTTGCGGCGACATCGAAGTCATCCTCGCCAACCTCCACGGCAAGACCGAAAGCATGCGCCTCTCTGCGCTGTTGCCTCGTCCGTTTCATGGTAGATTTCTGGAAGAAACGTGATCCGGCGCCCTCCGGGCCTGCCCGCCGACTCGGCATTCTGCCCGCCGCTTTCAACCCCGTCACCCTCGCACACCTCGAAATGGCGCGCCAGGCCGCCCGGCAATACGCCCTTGACGAAGTGCTCTTTCTGCTCCCCCGCCTCTTCCCCCACAAGGAATACGCCGGCGCCACCTTCGACCAGCGCGTCGAAATGCTGCGCGCCGCTCTCTCTCACGAGCCCAAATTCTCGATCGGCTCGACCGATGCGGGCCTGTTTATCGACATCGCCCGCGCCTGCCGCCCCGCGTATGGTCCGGAAGCGGAGTTCTTTTTCCCGTGCGGCCGCGACGCCGCCGAGCGCATCGTCAATTGGGACTACGGCTGGGAAGCCGGCATTGCCCAACAGCTACAGGAATTTCAACTCCTCGTGGCCCCGCGTGGCGGCCCCTACGCGCCGCCGCCCGAACTCGCCACCCGCATCCACCCGCTCGACCTGCCCCCGCACCTGGAACAATATTCCTCTTCCGCCGTCCGCGCCGCCATCGCCGCGGGCGAGCCCTGGGAACACTTGGTCCCCGCCCCGGCGGTTCAAATCATCCGCCAACATCGGTTATATCAATAAAAACAGGGCCTTCCAATCTCTCTCGCGTGGGATCCCCCTCACAAACAAAGGAGGCCGCCAACCTGAGCCCGCTGGCGGCAAATTTTTTGCGTTGAGGGGGAGAGGAAGGGTACGATTCAAGGCCGGAGGTCCATATGCGAACTATCCCTGCTAGCGTCTCGCTCGCCTTGGCGGTCATCGCCTGCGTGGTCGCACCCCACGCCGCGGCGCAACCGGTCATCTCCAACCAGCAGCTCATCGCCAGGCGCAACTCCACGGAGAAAGAACTCGAATCCATAGCCGTCATCGAGCGCAAGCTCATGGTCCCGATGCGTGACGGCAAGCGCATGGCCACCGACGTCTGCCGCCCCAAGGATGCCTCCAAGAAATATCCGATCATCTTTGTGCGCACGCCCTACAACTTCAATTACTGGGACGTGCAACTGGGGGCGCCGCGCGACATGAGCGCGGAGATCAAGGCTGTCCGGCGCGGCTACGCTTACGTCGAGATGAACGAGCGGGGCCACTTCTTCTCCGAAGGCCAGTACGACATCCTCGGCGCGCCGCTCTCGGATGGCGTCGATGCGCTCTCTTGGATGGCCTCCCGGCCCTGGTCCAATGGCAAGGTCGGTATCATCGGCTGTTCCTCCACTGCCGAATGGCAATTGGCCGTCGCGGCGCAAGGAAATCCCGCGCTGGCAGCCATGATCCCGCAAGGGTTCGGCGCCGGAGTCGGGCGCGTGGGCCCCTACTATGAGCAGGGCAACTGGTATCGGGGCGGGGCGTTCCAGATGCTTTTCGCCGCCTGGATTTACGGACAGCAGAACCAGGTCAGACCGATGTTCCCGCCGGACACTTCCCGGGAAGATCTGGTGCTGGCTTCGAGAATGTTCGACCTGGCGCCGCGGATGCCCCCCGTGGATTGGTCTAAGGCGCTGTGGCACCTTCCCGTGATGGACATCATAAAAGCAGTTTACGGGCCGCACGGCATCTACGCCGACCGCATGGAGGTCTCGACCGGCGGCGCGATGATCAAGCGGACTCCCAATGACCCGGCCTGGTATCGGGGCGGGCTCTGGCACGATAACATGCCGATCAACGTGCCCGGGCTCTGGCTTATGTCGTGGTACGACGTGTCGGTGGGCCCGAATCTGGCCGCCTACAACTACGTGCGCAAGACTGCCCGGCCGGAGATCGCCCGGCAGCAATATGCCGTGATTGCGCCGACGCTCCATTGCAGCTACACTCGCGCCACGGAAGATACCGTGGTCGGCGAGCGCAGCATGGGTGACGCCCGCCTGGATTATGACGCGCTCACCTATGGCTGGTTCGACCACTTTCTGAAAGGAGAAGACAACCACATTCTGGAAAGGACGCCCCGGGTCCGCTACTTCACCATGGGGATAAATAAATGGCAGACGGCGGAGACGTGGCCACCCGAGGGCGCGCAGCCGGTGACGTTCTATCTTTCGAGCGGTGGGAAAGCGAACAGCATTTTTGGCGACGGTGAACTGGCTTCCGTCCCGCCGGCGCCTGACCATCCGGACAGCTTCACCTATGACCCCATGAATCCGGCCCCATCGTACGGAGGCGGCGTCTGCTGTACAGGCAATGCGGTTACGGGCGGCGCCTTCGACCAACGCAAGATGGAGGCGCGAGCCGATATCCTCGTTTATTCGACGGAGCCGCTGAAAGAAGGCATGGAAGTAAGCGGTCCGATTGATGCCACGCTCTACGTCTCCTCGGACGTCAAAGATACGGATTTCACCGTGAAGGTGCTCGACGTCTATCCCGACGGCAGAGCCTACAATCTCGACGAGACGATTCAGCGCGTCCGGTATCGCGAAGGCTATGAAAGACCGCCGGTGTGGATGGAAAAAGGCAAGGTCTACAAGGTGGCGCTCCAGCCGATGACCACCAGCAATTACTTTCCCGCCGACCATCGCGTCCGCATCGAAGTCTCGAGCAGCAATTTCCCGCGCTTCGACCGGAACCTGAACACGGGCGGCAATAACTACGACGAGGCGACCGGGGTCGTGGCGCACAACACCGTACACCACTCCAAGCAATACCCTTCGCAGATCACGGTCACAGTCCTGAAGCGCTGACCGGCTTCATCGACAGGGATCGAATGCCCAACGAGTTGGATGTGATCCGTGAGCGTATTTCCCATTTATAAAGAGACATATTCTCGAAAAGAAGCTGATTTCTTGTAACGTTTGGCCCAGTCGCGACACTCAATTACAAACCTTGTCCCGGACGAAAGGAGAGCAGCATGAAATCTGGTCACAAACGGCCCATGAACGTCTACGTGCGGCAGGGCTCCCGCCTGGAGAAAGCCTACCGCGACCGCGCCGGTCTGCCCGGCGCGGCCCTGGCGCCGGCGGCGATCGCGCCCGGCCTCCAGCCGACTCCCTCTCACAACTTGGTTTTCCACGGCGGGAAGACCATCCGCGACCTTGTCTTCACCAACTTCTACATCGGCGGCAGCGACGCCTGGGACCTCGGCGACCGGCAGAACATCGACAGCAACCTGGCCGCAGCTATGTCCGACCAGAACCTGAACAACGTGATGGTGCAGTATTTCCAAAACCAGCCCATCACCAGCACCTTCCAGCCCTCCCAGGTCCTGCCCGGTGCGCCGCCGCAAGTGTTTTCGCAGGGGGACGTCGAAGCGCTCGTGCAAAGCCTCTTCACCCAGGGCATGCTAAATAGCGATTTCGGCTCGACCGTGTTCAACATCCTGCTGCCCCCCGGTGCGGTCCTCACCACCGACGCTGCTCCCGCGGGCACGCAGAAGAAGCCTCGCCGCACGGCGTCAACGAAGCACCCTGCGGGCGTGCCGGTCGAGGAGGAGGAAAGCTCTACCAACGGCCTGGGCGGCTATCACGGCTCCATCCATGCCGGTCCGGACGGTGCTACCACGCTCTACTACGCCATCGGCGTATTCTCGGAAGTCTTGGCCGACGGCACGATGAACGGCATCGCCGTCTTCGATCAGCCCTGGAAGAACGTGGTCGCCACGTTTTACCACGAGTTGAACGAGGCCCGCACTGACGCCGATGTAGAGGACGCCATTCACGCCGGCAACGATCCCTCGGCCACTGCGTTCCTCGGTTGGGTCTCGAGCCAGGGCGAGGAGGTTGGCGATTTCCCGGTCGCCGAGGCGGACCCGCTCACCGAAGTCTTCCAAGAGGTCGCTCTCACCGCCGGCCCAGGCACCGTGCCCGTGCAATTCCAGTACTCCAATTTCGCACGCGGTCCGGAAGGTCCGATTCCAGCTCCGCACCCGCTGCCCCAGCACACCGCGGCCTGAGCCGCGGCCGGCCCGCGCAGCCGGGCGGTGTACCCATCCACCGCCCGGCCGTACCTCTGACCTGAGGTGTTTTCTAAGGCTTTTCCCGTCGCAAATTCCAGTTTCTTCACAATAGCCGGTGGCGCTTCACCGGGCGTATAGACCTAGTAGAGAGCTTGGCTCTCCGCCAGGGGGAGTTATGACGGCCAACGAGCAAACGTATTGCAGCGCCTGCCACCTTGTGATCGGCTTGCAGAGACACGCCATCTTTAAGAAGCCAGGCGCGAAGGGAAAGCCCGCGCGCGAGTATCTCTACTTCCACAACCGCGCCAGTGACGACTGCTGGGGAAAACATCTGAGGCTCCTGATGCAGAAGTACAACGGGAAGATGAAGTGAGCCGGTAGCCGGCTTCCAGCCTCGATCTCCACGAGCCACGCCGGGTCGATAAACCGCCCCCGCCTTCTCCATTTCCAGGCACCGCCCCATCTGCGCCGCGGCATCACCGCGTCCGACGGTCGCCCCGTCTTTTCCAATCGGGGCCGTGCCCGATAGCCCACCACGCGCCACGCCCGCACCGCGCGCGAAACGCCGAGCCGCGGCTCATAGGGCGAGCCTGACGGCACAAGCTGGCGAAACCGCGCTTCCATCATGAAGGCCCCTCCGCTGGTGCTATTCTATCAACCGTCCATGCGGAGACCGGCCCTTATTCGCTCGCTTGCCATCGCCGTCTTCGCCGCTGCCTGCTTCTGGCTGACGGCGCCCCTGCGCCCCGCGCGCAGCGCTCCGACCCCCGCCACCTGGTACAAGGGCAATCTCCACACCCACACCATCAACAGCGATGGCGATACCTCGCCCGATGAGGTAGTCCGCTGGTACAAGGAACATCGCTACAACTTCCTGGTCCTCACCGACCACAACTATCTAACCTCGGTGGACGGCCTCAACGCCGTGATGGGCGCCGACGGCCAGTTTCTGGTGGTGCGCGGCGAGGAAGTCACCGACCGCTTCGAGGACAAGCCCGTCCACGTCAACGCCTTTAACCCCAAAGCGCTGGTGCCGCCGCAGCACGGCTCGAGCGTGCTCGATACCATCCAGCGCAATGTCGACGCCATCCGCGGCGCCGAAGCCGTGCCCTCCATCAATCACCCCAACTTCGGCTGGGCCATCACGGCGGACGATCTGCGCCGCGTGCAAAACGACAAGCTGTTTGAGATCTACAACGGCCACCCGCAGGTCAACAACCTTGGCGGAGGCGGCGTGCCCGGCCTGGAGCGCGTTTGGGACACCCTGCTCACCGCCGGCCGCGTTATGTACGGCATCGCCGTGGACGATGCGCACAACTTCAAGCAGTTCGCTCCGCACCTTTCGAACCCGGGCCGCGGCTGGGTGTCGATCCACGCACCGGAACTTACCGCCGCCGCGCTCATCGACGGCCTGGAGCGCGGCGATTTCTACGCCTCGACCGGCGTGGTCCTCGACGACGTGGAGCGGAGATCGCGCGAGTTGCGCCTCCAGATCCACGAAACGCGCCCGCTCAAGTACACCATCGAGTTCATCGGCGAGAACAGCCGCGTGCTGAAAACCACTTTCGACAACCCGGCCTCTTACCAGCTCGGCTCCACGGACCGCTACGTCCGCGCCAAGGTCACGGCTTCGAGCGGCGAGATGGCCTGGACCCAGCCCGTGTTTCGCCAATAAGGAATAGGTATGACGCGTCCGACCCTGCAAATTCTTCTGCTGGCCGCCGCCCTGCTGGCGCCGGCTCGCGCCCAATCGACCCATCACCCCGGCCCGCTCAACCCGCACGACTTCGCCCTCATGGCCTGGGGCGGCTCGCCCTCCGATCCCGACCAGCTCCTCGGCATGGAGGAAGCCGGCCTCAACATCTCCGGCTTCTGCCACCCCGAGGACCTCGACCGCGTCCACAACGCCGGCCTCACCTGCTTCGTTACCGACAAGCTGATCAACGGCTACGACTGGCTGCACCTGCCCAGCGACGAGGAGCTGCGCGCCAACGTCGTCGAGCTCAAAAGCAAGATCGACAGTAAGCCCGCTGCCATCGGCTTCTTCCTCCGCGACGAGCCGCCCGTCGCCATGATGCCCGGCCTGGGCCGCGTGGCCTCCCTGCTGCACGA